>CANSKM010000038.1 GCA_947647475.1 uncultured bacterium | reverse complement strand
TCGCCATCAATTGTTTTCGGGCAGCCGATTACTTGAATACCGGTGTTTTTAGCTTTGAGCCATTCAGCGAGCATGCAAGCATTTGTGTTTGAATCGTCTCCGCCAATGATAACAATAGCGCTGATATTCAAAGATTTACAAGTGGCAAGGGTTTTTTCAAACTGCTCTTCGGTTTCAAGCTTTGTTCTGCCTGAACCGATGATGTCAAAACCGCCTGTATTTCTGTATTTATTGATAAATTCATCGTCAAATTTAACGTATTTGGCATCCACAATACCTGAAGGACCGCCCAAGAAGCCATAGAGTTCATTGTTTGAATCTGCTGCTTTAAGTGCATCGTAAAGCCCTGCAATAACGTTGTGTCCGCCGGGGGCTTGGCCGCCAGATAGGATTACGCCCACATTTCTTGCAGCCAGGTTCAAAGGAGAGCCTGATTCGCTGAAAGTCACAATAGGTTCGCCATATACGTGTGCAAAAAGGCTTTGAATGTCGTTTGCATCCTTAACAGCACTTGTTTGAGCGCCTTTTGATACTTTTATACTTTTAATACCAGATTTTAAGGCACCTGCCAATTTTGGCTTATAGCCCAGTCTTTCCTTGTGTAACGGTGATAATTCTCTCATCAAAAATCTCCTTTAAAACTTTTATAAATACATTCTAATACAAAAATTTCTTACTTGACAGATTTTTTTGAACAGATATTATATTTAATGTGAAGAACATTTCGCGGGAGTAATTCAGTGGTAGAATGCTTCCTTGCCAAGGAAGATGTCGCGAGTTCGAGCCTCGTCTCCCGCTCCATTTAGAAATATTAGTCGCCTTACGGGCGATTTTTTAATACAATTTTTTACAGATTGCACACATTACGGGCGGCGAGGCGATTCTTTGTCAAGGCTGACGTACACAAAGCTTCAAGGCTTCGTGTAGCCCGCTTCCATTTAAAAGCATTAAGTCGCCTTACGGGCGATTTTTTAATGCAATTTTTTGCAGATTGCACAATATAGCAGGCGGCGAGGCGTTTTGTTGTCAAGATTTTTACAGTTTTGTCATTGCCAGGTATAGAAAATATTCAGCCAAAGAGTTTTGATAGACTGCGGCTTTAGCTTCATCTAAAGAATACCACCTTGCAGAGTCAACTTCAGGGTTTAAGGTAAATTCTTCAGAAGCAACCTGTACGATAAAATTATTTATTAAAGAGTTGGATTTTTCAAAATATTTGCTCTCGTTGAATTTAAAACTTAAAACTTCAAGATTTAGTTCTTCCCTTAATTCCCGAACCAAGGCCTCCTCAAGGGTTTCGCCCTTGTTTACATATCCTGCGGATAGAATATTAAAATCTCTTCCATACTGTTTTATTAAAAGCGTTTTTGAAAAATCTTTGTTAAAAATCACCATGCTGACAGCGGAATTAAAAAAAGGAAAGCGAAACTCATTACATTTTGTGCAATACGGAAAAATTCCGTCCAAAACGCCGCAGTTGTAGCATTCTTTTAAAATAAGTTTATGTCCGCACTCATAACAATATTTCATTGTAAAATCTTACCCCTAAAGGCCGATAATTACAACGCAAAAAAATTACACTCTGTTTGAAGCACTTGATGTGAGCATATTATAGAAATTTTTCTCCTGAATATTGAACGCAGGATTATTCTTTACAATGTCTTCATCCATCCTGGAAACCGTTTTTTCAATTCTGCGCTGAATTTCATACGGCAGATTTTTAATATCAAAAGTGTTCAGGACCTCAAACATTCTGTATATAAACCCTAATTCTCTTTTATAGATATTTGCCGAAATATTCCTGTCCTTGTTTTTATACCTTGTTAGAATTTCTTCCATTTCATCCGCGCGGTCAAAAAGGGCGGCAAAAACTTCTAAATCAAACTCTTTTCTTTCTTTTTGCCTTCTAAAATACAAAGCAGAACCCGTATATGCAATTTTTTGCGCCAAAAGCATGGTTTCAAGCTGAAAAGGATTGTCAACGTTTGAAAACCCCTTGGCCTCAACAAAGCGGACACTGTTATTATTTAAAAAAGTTCTTTTGTAAAGGCTTGTCCAGATGCTCGGGTGAAAGCTCAGAAACGAGGGGCATTCGGATATTCTGAAAAACCAGGTCGGAACTTTGCAATATTTTTCAAAAGAAACCTTTTCTTTCCGCTCCGGCGCGGAATCCGTTTTTTCAAAAAATTTAAAATAAGCGGATTTTACAATGTCTGCATCACATTTTTTTGAAAGCGAATAAAGCTTTTCAAACATTTTTTTATCAATAAAATCTGAAGGCTCCACAATTCCGACATATTCACCCCCTGCAAGGTTTAGGCCGATATTTAAGGCACAGCCGTACCCTTCGTTAATTTTACTTACCAGGCGAATTCTTTTATCTTTTTTTTCAAAAGAAGACAAAATTTCAAACGACTCATCGCTCGAACCGTCGTTTATGCAGATGATTTCAATATTTTTAAGCGTCTGCGCGCAAATGCTTTTAAGGCAATTTTCAAGATATTTTGCCGAATTGCACACAGGCACAATTATACTAACTTTTTTATCCATTTACATCCTCTTTTTCTATGCCGCAAAACTTTTAACGTGCGGCAAAATAAAAAGCGTTTACACCCTGTTTAAAACACTTTCCGGGTTTTGTTCTTTGCAAAATTCAATTGCAGCTTTAAATTTAACCGCATCAAAAAGCTCTAACGCCCTTTTTATCGCACAATCCATTGAATAATATTTAAAATCCCCAAGGCGGCCAAAGAAATAAACATTGTTAAGCTTTTTAGCCTCCGCCTTATATTGACTTAAAATTTTCAAATTTTTCTCATCCAAAACAGGGTAAAGCCTTTCGTTTTTACCGGGCATAAAGTCTGTCTGGTATTCTTTTGAAATAATTGTCTTTTGGGCCCATGGCGTTTTAGCTTCTTTTTGCTGAAACGTAAGCAGGGCCTCTGAATGCGGAATTTTAAAGTGTTTAAACTCATGGATTTTTATAAAATCGTAATTATTCGGATAGACCGTAACGCCAGAATTTTGATATTTTTCAACATCCAATTCTTCAAGCTCAAACACGGCACTTTTATAATTTAGCATGCCATATTTAAAGTTGAAAAATTCATCAATCGGGCCTGTGTAGAAAACGCGGTCAAAGCCTTCAACATCAACGGTTTTAAAGTTTGTGTCCAAAAGAACCCGAATGTTTTTATGGCTCAACATATTTTCGATTAATTTTGTATAGCCAAAAGCAGGCAAGCCCTGATATTTGCTTTTATAGAACCTGTCGTCTTTTGTAAGCGAAATTGAAACTTTTTCTTTCACAAAAGCCTGTCTTGAATCAAAGATAGAATTTCTGCGTTTTTTATAAATTCCTTCAAAAATATTTTGAAAAACATAGCCTGCAAGAAATTCAAGGTCGCAATCAAAGAAAAACGGGTTTGTTTTAAAATCAGAAAGCGGAACAACCGCGCCATAGCCGTATTTTTTCAAAAGTTTACTTTCAATTTTTTGTGCAAGCGAAGCGGGAAAAATTTGATAAAGAGAATTCAAATTCAAAGGAATATCGATAAAATGCCCTTCAACAAAGGCTTTTGCTTTGTGAGAATAAATGTCGAATTTTGAAAAACGGTTTAAATATTTCCAGATAAAATCATGGTTTGTGTGGAAAATGTGCGAACCTGTTTTATGAATATTTATGCCGCTTTCTTTGTAATCAAAGGCAAGCCCTGCAAGGTTTTTAGCTTTATCTATTACAAGAACGTCTTCACCAAGAATTGAAGCCAGGCGCTCTGCCATAACGGCGCCCGAAAAACCGGCGCCCACAACAAGATTTTTCTTTGTTTTGGTTGAAATCAGGGGCATTTTGTTTCCTTTTTTTTAAATTCTTTTAAAATTATGTTAAAAGAGTGGATTAGAAATAAAAATAGGCAAGGTGGATAAAGGGTGGATTAAATTTTTTTTCTGTGGTAAAGTAGGTGTACTTTAACGACAGCCTTAACAACCAAATAGCACTTAAAATGGGTCGTTGGCGCACTTGATGAGCTCCCAAGCTCGTCAACAATATAAGATACCAGATGCGCCTAAATAAAAATTGACAATTCAATAAATAAGTTTTGGGGCGTTGGCGCAGCTGGTAGCGCACGACACTGGCAGTGTCGGGGTCAGGGGTTCGAATCCCCTACGCTCCAAAATTTAAAAATAACAGACACTTCCTTTTTTTGGAAGTGTTTTTAAAATCGTTTTTTACAAAAAAGCTTATGAATACAGGATTTTTAAAGACAGTAAGAATTGAGAGATATGTTTTTGGGATACTTTTGGCGCTCGTTATGGTCTTTATTGCAGAACTCAGCGGCGAAAAGGAAATTATTTTCCCTGAAATCTGCGCCCTTACAATCGGCGCCTGGATTTCAGAACAACAGCCCTGGAAAACAAACAAAAGAAGAATCTTCTTCTTAATGTCAATTGCAGCCCTTTTTGGGGTTTTAATCGTAAGATATATTCAAATTCCTCTAATCTTTCAAGTCTGCATCTGCTTTGGCTTTACAGGGTTTATCTTAACCCTTTTTAAAACAAATTTCATCCCGATAATTTCAGCCTGCATTTTGCCTGTTTACCTTGAAACACAAAGCTTTATATATCCTGCTTCCGTTTCTTTTATGGCGCTCATTATTATTTTTGCGCAATATTTAATGGAAAAATTTCACATGCGGCCGCAAAATAAATTTGTTCCTTGCGAATTTGACCCCAAAAAGCAAACTATAAAGTGGTCCAAGCTTCTTTTTGTTTTTGCTTTAATTGCGCTCATCCCCTTTAAAACGCATCAGATATTTTTCCTTGCCCCGCCTTTAATCGTTATGTTCACAGAGCTTGCAAACCCAAAAAGCCCCGCAAGGAAAAAACCGCACTATATCGCAGGGCTTATGACTTTTGCCGCTTTTATCGGCTGCTTTTTAAGATATACTTTAAATATTTGCCTGGATTTACCATTGTCCTTGTGCACGGCGCTTTCCTGCGTTGTTCTTTTTGTTGCGCTGAATAAACTTAAAATAAATTTCCCGCCCGCAGGCGCCACGCTTTTAATTCCGATGATTTTAGAAAAAGACCTTCTTATTTTATTTCCCCTTGAAGTCCTCATCGGTTCTGCCGTTTTAACCCTCACCGCCCTAATGCTTTTTAGGGAAGAAAAGTGTCTTTAAGCAATTTTTGGAGTGGGGATGTTTTTATAAATTTATGTCAGGCTTAAATAATTTAAACTTTAGAAATTTTATAACTTTTAAGGGCAGCGTAAAAGCACCCGAAAAAGCAGAAGGTACAAAATCTTTAACCAATGGGGCAAGCCTTCCGCCTGCACTTAGCCAAGATACTTTTACAAAAACACAAGTAGAAACAAAAGCATGTGAAGTAAAAGAAGAGAAAGCAAAACAATTTGAAGACGATTATGATGAAGAATATGAATTAAGACAACAGGAGTGGCTTCAAGAGCGCCTTGAGCAGTTAGAAGAAGCTGCACAAAACCTTGAAGGCCAATCTCTTGAAGAACTTTACCACACCCTTAGTGCGAGGCTGAACCTTGAATATGATGCGCCCGAAGCCGAACCTTCTTTTAAAACCATTGCAGATGTTATAATTTCAAAGCTTGACACAGAAAGCATCAATTCAAAAGAAGCAGCGGAAATTCTTTATTTAGCCTTTTCAAGCGCACACCAACAGGAAGAAAAAACACAAGAAGAATTAGCCCCGATTTTACCCCACGTTGCAGCACTTTTGCATCAGGCGGGCGAAGAAAGATATCAGACAAATTTTGACACTCTGCAGGCTGCTTTCAAAGACAGCGGCGCAGAATTTTCGGGCAGAATAAAAACAGCAGAATCAATTGAAGGAAAAATACCAAATGCAATAATAGGAAATATTCAAAGAGGCGAAGAAAATATATTTAACGCAGCATCTGACATTTGCGGCTACAGACTTGTGGTTGACGGCACAGAAGCGCAAACGGAAAAAATTATTGAAACAGTAGAAAAACTTATTGAAGAAGGAACTTATACGCCGTTTTTAATTTCAAGCCACGGTGCAGACCCCTATATTTCAAAAGAAGAAGTTTTAAGACTGCACGAAGAAAAAGGTTTTCATTACACAATACGTCCATACCCCGGATTTGTCGGCACAAATATTATCTTAAAAGACAAAGAAGGTAAAAAGCTGGAGCTTCAAATTACGGGAAAAGAAACAAACAGGGTTAATGTTAAAGAACACAAATTTTATAAACTTTGGACAATGGCACCTGAAGAAAAAGCAAAATATTTTAAAAGTAGACAAAGTTTAGATGCATACGGAGAATATGCAAATGCATGTTATGCCCATGCAAGAGGCCTGGAACTTGGGGAAATTGAACCAAGCACGGAAAAACCAACGCTTCCCGAAGGGCTTTCAGAAGATTTAAGACTTATATAACTTTTTAAACCTGCATAATATCCGGTTGTCCGATTGGAAAATTTGCGTTTGAAATTTAAACTTTCAAACGTTATAAAGGAATTTTTCAACAATGGGACAAAATTTTTAATATGAAAGAATTTTTTAAAAAAGCGCTTAACGCCGCAAAAAGCCTGCCTGCAAAGATTTGGCATATAATTTTGATTTGGGCATTTTTAATATTTCTTCTTGTCCTTTTGTGGCAAAGGCTCACTTATACCTTTATTACGGCAGAATTTAAAGATTTAAGACCAATTCATCAAAGAATTCCCGTTTTTTATAAAGGATATAAAATCGGCAAAGTTTTATATGTAAAGCCAAGCGACGATTTCAAGACCTCTTATATGAAAATTGCCCTTTTTCATAACGGAAAATTAAAACTTCCAAAAAACTCTGTAATTAAGCTCCAAAGAGAAAAAGACAGGTGGAGAAAAAAGGATTATATTGATATAATTTACCCCGAAAAACCGGCACAAAGCTTTCTTCAAAGCGGAGATTTGGTTTTAGGCAAGGCAACCATTGATATTGAAACATACCTTTCAAGCCAGGAAACAGAAAGTCTTGATAAAATTAAAGAAAATATGGAAAAAACCTCAGAAGACCTGCAGGGCGCAGTGGAAGCATTAAAAGACCTTTTAACTTCCTTAAATGAAATCGCCATGGAAAACAAGGCAAATTTAAACAGCGCAACAAAAAGCCTTTCAGACACAACAAAAAATATGGATGAGCTTACAAGAAAATTTAACAGGTCAATTAAACAGCAAAAGCTGGACAAAACTATGTCAAATTTGGATGAAACCGTTTTATACACAAGAAATTCAACGGTGGAACTTGAAAAACTTTCAAAAAGAATTAACGATATGACAGACAGCCTAAATTCAACAATGCCAAGTGTCACATCAAGCATAGAAAGCACAAGCTGCATCATTCAAAATTTAAACGAAATCACATGCGGGGTTTCAAACACGCTTAAAAAAAGGTTTGGCGGCTTGAGGCTTATTTTTGGAAAAACGATAGACAAAAAATGTGACATCTGCAAGGATTAACCCCCAAAGAAAAAAGCCTGCAAAACGCACGTGGAAAAACCGCATACAGAATCTAAAAAGCAATTCAAAAAGCCTCTAGAAGCGTTTTTTCAAAGTAAGAATTCTTCTGTCAATCTCCATTATATTTTTTGAAATCTTTTTTGAAAAGTTTTGAAGATAATACATTTCAAACTCAATTGCTTTGTTTATTGCAAAAGAAACGTCCCTTTTTTGAAGAAGTTCCGATATAAAAAAGATTTTTCTTGTTTCAAACCCGTGAAGGTATCCTTTTGGGATTTTTTTCAAGAAAGGAACAGAAGTCGGGGTGATTTTTCCGCCCATAATCACTTTTTTGCCTTCCTTGTAACATCTTTCAATCACAGGAAAAATCGTCTCATACATTTTATCAGAATCAATTAATGCCTCTTCAAGATGCAAAGAAGAAGACAAGTCACTCCTTCCGATAACAATTCCCGTTACATATTTTATATATCTTGAAGAAATTATGTTTTCAAACTTTTCAAGCCCTGTTTTTGTTTCAATGTTTATATATATTTTTTTCTCCAAGGCTTCAGTTTCAGAATAAACACAAAGCAAGGTTTTTACAAATTTTTCAAGCCCGTAAGCACTTTCCACCATTGGCGCCACAATAGCGTTTGCGTTAATATTTTTTGCAACACAAATATCATTCAAAGAAGAAGGGCCGCCAAGCTTTAAAACAAGGTTAAAATCGTTTTGCCTTAAAGTATTTGCAATTTCAAGACACTTTTCTTCAGGCAGATATTCGCTTTCAAGCTCAAGCTTCATGCCGGATGCGCCTGAAACCTTTAAATCCCCGATAAGCTTTAAAAATTTCTCATCATGTTCAATCATACAAAACATTCTACCACAACTTAAAATGTCACAGGGCAAGAAACTTTGTTAATCTTTTGGATATTATTCAAATTTAGTGTAAAATAATAAACAAAATTTGAAGACATTCTTTTATTTTGAAGAGGGGGGAGGAATAAACAGGTTATGTCCAAATTTTTGAGAAAAATAATATATACAACCTGTCAGGATATTATCTTCTGCCTCAGCCTTTTAACCCTGTGTTTCAACCCCTATGCGGATTTAACCGATTTTTGGCGAAAAGGTGTAATATTTATTGCCTTTATTTTCTATCTTCTAATCCCGAGAATTTTGCACTATGACGATGAAGAAGACATCTTTAACGCAATAAATTTCAGCAAGTTTGCAGAACAAAAAGACCTCTTTGTTGCAACAATAAGCCATGACCTTAAAGCCCCGACACTTTCCCAAATTGCAAGTCTGCAAACACTTTTAAAAGAAGAAGCGGGCAAATTAAATTTTGAACAGAAAAATATGGTGAAGGCAATTTTAAACTCTTGCGTTTATATGAAAGAATTAGTCTTTACGATACTTACAACCTATAAATTTAACAACGGTGCAATTGCTTTAAAATATGAAGATTTCGACATTTTAAATTTAACCGAAGAATGTATTGAAGAAATCAAAGGGCTTGCAAAAGATAAAAAGCTTTCTTTTAAAGTATCAACGGAAATTGAGGCCACAAGAATAATTTCAGCAGACATCGTGCAAATTAAAAGGGTAATTATGAATCTTCTTGCAAATTCAATAAGTTATGCCTATAAAAACACGGAAATTAAGATTGATATAATTAATGAAAAAGGATTTTTAAGGTTTTATATGGAAAATTCAAGCCCGTATATTCCGGATGAAATTTTAAGACAGCTTTTTAAAAAGTATGCAAGCTTTTCTTCAAAATATACAAAGGCGGGCTTTGGCCTCGGGCTTTATTTATCAAGAAGAATAGTTGAAGCACACGGCGGAAACATTCAGGCAGAAAGCCTTACAAACAACAAAAACATTTTCAGCTTTTATATCCCCTCTTACGAAGAAGCAAGCACAAAGGCTAAAAATGCAAAAAGCGGAAGAATAACATTTTAATTTTTAACTTTAGGTTTTTTACATCTTTGTGCGGCAAAATAAATCAGGCAAAACATTTTCTTTCCGTGTTTTGAAATATTACCGCAGACAAAAATGAGCTGAAAAATGAAATTTTTAAATACGGGTATGATTAATATAAATATTAATAAATCTTCCTTGGGCCCAATTTGCCCGGGTTTGGTTTCTTTTACAGGAAAAGACGATACTGAAGACAACAATGAAAATTACTATTTAAAAAATGACCCCCTTGCACCAAAAAGCCCCGATGCAAGACATTTTATATCAATAAACCGCATTACAAAAGCACTTCCTCTTATTGAGATTAAACTTAAAGACAGAGCGGATGTGCTCTTTGTATCATCCGCAACGGCTGCAAAATACCTTTCCAATGACAAAGGAACAACAGACCCTTCTCTTTTAGAAAAATTCACGGAAATTTATACAAAAAACCTGCAAGAAAGGCTTGATGCAGAAGATGAAGCCTGCAAAGTTTATATAGAAACAATTCGGGAAAATTCAAAATCAAGAAACAAAAAAGATGCAGACACAGATAAAATTAATTCTTCAAGCGCCACTGCCGCAATACTGCTTTCTTCTTCAGATAAGAGAATTCAAATTGCAAAAAAGCAGGCATATAAAGAAACAGAACTTTTCTTTGAAATTTCAAAAACAAACAAAGGGTATGATTTTTCAAGAGGAGAAGAAAAGAGGCAGATTGCAGGGCTTTTGCACACTTTAGAACAAAATTCTTATCATGCAAAACATCTTCCAATAGAGCTTAGAAGTGCAGCAAAAAAATCAGATGGCAGCCTTGATGTTGATTTTGCAAAGCTTATCTGCGCCTTTCTTGCAATCCAGGATTTTATCACATCTCCTCTTTATATTGCAGATGAAATAAAATATTTTACAGAAAAAGACCCCGAAAACAAAACAGAAATAATTGAAGATATGTTTCGGCTGAATAAAACAGACTATCAGCTTGATAATAATGACCCCGCTTTTGAAGATTTAATGAACGCCTGTTTTACAAAAGACGGAAATTATATTAAAGGGGCCATGGA
>CANSKM010000037.1 GCA_947647475.1 uncultured bacterium | reverse complement strand
AAGAGAGACACCCTGCGATATTTAAAACAGTACCGTATGTACCTTTGTTTGAATTAGGATATCTTATAGGAAGCAGATTTCTTGCATAAGACTTTTCAATTTCAATTATATTTCTCTCTATTTCTTTAATTTCTTTTTTCTTAAAAAACATATTAATACCCTTATTTTATGGCAATTTAAACTTATTACCGTGCTTCATTATATAGTATTTACAAACTTCAGTATTTATCTTATTCCGCCAAATTGCCTTATGGCTTCATATGCGCCGATTGCAACACTGTTCGATAAATTCAAACTTCTTGTATCTTTATTCATAGGAATAGTGACACAAGAATTATTATACTTATTTAAAATATCAGAAGGCAACCCCCGCGTTTCCGGCCCGAAGATTAAAAAATCTCCTTCATTATATTGCACATCTGTATAAAGTTTATCGGTTTTTGTTGTAAAAAGATGGATTTTATCAGGATTTTTCTCTATATCAAACATATTTTCAAATTCTTCAAAATCAATAATATGCTCAACTTCAAGTTTATCCCAATAATCAAGCCCAGAGCGTTTTAGATATTTATCACTCATAGAAAAGCCAAGACGCCCGACAAGATATAGTTTTGAAGATGTGCAAGCACACAATCTTGCAACATTTCCGGTATTTTGCGGAATTTCAGGCTCGAACATAACGATATTAAGATATTTTGCCCCGTTTAACATATCTTTTAAAACCTTTTTGATTAATCTTTTAAAAATCTTTTAGATTCAAATACAACGGGTAAACCTCTTAAAACACAGAATATAACTGAAATCCAAGTGCAAATTAAACCAATAATATAAAGTGTGTGGTCTGTATTAAATTTAAGATGTCCTGCAATCAATAAAAGAAACGCTAAAGCCTTGCATACAGCGTATGTAAACCTTGAAAAATTTGATGCAACAATAAATTTTGCAATTTTCCCCTGCATCATTGTTTTTTCACCAAATGCTGTAAACCCTTGTGCTAAAGCTAAAGAACGAAGAGAATCGGTTACAATCCCGCGCGTTAGAACAATGATTGGAACAAGAACACTAATCCATCCCAATGCGCAAAAGCTCATCCAATAAAGGTTTTCAACAATTCTATCACCCATAATGTCAAGAACTGCACCAAGTTTTGATGTCTCATTAAATTTTCTTGCAACATACCCGTCAAGTCCGTCAAACCACATAACAAAAACGGTCAAAACAAGCGAAACAACCGCAAATTTATTTCCCAAAAACAAAAGTCCCATTGCAATAAATGCAAGAAAAATCCTTGAAAGTGTGATGATATTTGCCATTTTTCTATCCTTCTTTTTTTGTAAGTTCTTCGTTAATTATTTTTGCCGCCTCTTCCACACAATGTTTTGAAGAGAGCAGCTCTTCCGTTTCCCTAAAACCGCTCAATTGCAGCATTTGTTCTTTTTTGCTGTCCAAAATATCTGTTATTTTGCCTGCAATTTTCTCTGCCTTCGCATCGTACATCAAAAATTCGGGCACAATGTCTTTTCCTGTAATAATATTTACAAGGCAGGCCTTTTTAATCGAGCGCACCAAAAGGTAAACCATATAGAAAAACAGAGGGCCCCTGTATGCAATAATCATAGGCGTTTTGTAGAGCGCTGCTTCAAGTGCTACGGTGCCTGAGGCCAAAATGAGCGCGTCTGATGCCGATAAAAGTGCGTGGTTTTCGCCTTTTATGGTTTTAAAATCCGTTTTAAAGGCATTATCAGGCAAATTTGCCGCATGGGATACTGCAAATTGCACGTCATTCCTTGTTTTTTCAATTATTTTTGCAGCCTTCATAAAAATTTTAAACAAAAATTTAATTTCAAAAGGCCTGGAACCCGGGAAAATTGAAATCAGCTTTTTATCGGGGTCAAAGCCATGGCGCCTGAAAAACTCAGCCCTGTCTGCCGCTGCAGGCAATTCCTTCACCAAAGGATGCCCCACATAAACATTTTCAATTCCCGCTTCATCATACATTTTGCCTTCAAACGGAAAAATCGTCAAAACCTTGTCTATATTTTTCTTTACGGTTTTAAGGCGCCATTTTCTTGAAGCCCAAATTTGAGGCGGAATGAAATAAAAAGTTTTAATCCCGTTGCGCTTTAAAAGTTTTGAAACAGAAAGGTTAAAAGTGCCGTAATCCACCAATAACACTAAATCCGGTTTAAAAACGTTTTTTAGATATTTGACAATTTTTGCGCCCAAAATAACGTGGTTAAAAACAACAGAAGGGCTAAGGCCCATAGCGCCCATTTTATCGTGGTTGTGGAAAAGCTTAACCCCTGCTTTTGCAAGGTTTTCGCCCCCGACAGCTTCAATTTGAACATCCGGGTTTAATAGCATAAGTTCCCGCGCAACGCCGCTTGCGTGCTTATCGCCAGAAACTTCTCCCGTTATTATAAAAACCTTTTTCAAATTGAATTCCTTTTATTCTATAAATTTTTGCCCGAAAATTCCTCCAGGGGCTTTAAAATACTTTAAAACCTTGGCCCTGACGGGGTTTTACACCGCAAGTATCACCATATTGTTTTTGTCTGCGTATTTCACCATGGCTTCCTGGTTTACAATAATGGTTTCGCCAGCTTCAAGCGCCAAAACCGAAGCGCCGTAATGTTTCATAACCCTTAACGTTTTAAGACCGACCGTTGGGATGTCAAAACGTTTGTCCTGGTTTGGTTTTGCAACTTTTACAACAACCGCTCCGCCGTGGCGCGCGAGTTTTGCACCTCTTTTAATGCATTTATCCGTGCCTTCAATTGCTTCAACTGCCATAATCATCTTGTTTTTCATTACAACAGACTGGCCAATGTCAAGATTTCCCATCTCTTTTGCGATTTTATAGCCGTATTCAACATCCTGCATCTGGCTTTCTGTGGGCTGTGTCTTTGTCATAACGCCCTTTTGCACCATTAAGCTTTTTATAAAAATTGTCTGGTCCAAAATCGTAATCCCGATTTCTTCCATTAAAGAAACGATTTTTAGCATAATTGCATCATCATTAAGCTTTGGCGCCTCTTTTAAAAATTCAATCGCCATAGGCTCAAGTTTCGGCCTTTTTAAAAGCATCGTTTTTGAAACTTTCCCTAAAAACGTGAGCTGCTTTATGTTTTCATCAATCAAGGCCTGTTTTATGCTGTCTGCCTGGCCAAAGCCGAAGGACAAAACCTTTGAACAATATTTTGTAAGGTCTTTGTAATTATCCCCCGAAAGCGAGATTGCAACAACCTCAAAGCCGTTTTCCTTTGCGGCCTGCGCCATTTTAACGGGCAGCATACCGTCTCCTGCCATAAGGCATTGTTTATTTTCAAGTGTAATACTCATCTAGGGCATTATCTCCATATCATTATTACCGTCTGAGCCTCCTGAAATGCTTGTTTTAACGTTTCCTGAAGCTTTAAATTCTTTTGGGTTCATCGTCATTGTGATGATGTCCGCCTCTACCGTGCTTGAATTTTGGGTGATTTTGGACCTTCCCGTAAAGACAACTTTGTTTGGCTTTTGGGTTACAGGGTCAATGAAAACCTGCGCCTTTGGGCCGTTTGCGGTGTAGTCTTTATATTTAATATTTACATTGCCGCCTGCGATTATATTATTTGTGTTTTTATTATACTGCTGAAATCTTGCCGTAACATAAAGCCTGGAGCCGTCTTCAAAAGTGACATCCGTACTTGTGTTTCCGGACATTTGATATTCCTGTCTTTGCGGGATATATTCAAATTTATTTCCTTTTAAAACGTTGGTTTTTTCTTTCATAACAACGTTTCCCGTTAGTTTCAGGTTTTGAATTTCTCCGCCCTTGTCAATTATTGCACTTGCAGAATCCGAAAAAGTTTCAACATCCTGATAGTGAACAATAACGGAACCATCCGCCCTCATAACCTTTGTTACCGTATTATATTCCTGTGAATCTGAATTTATCACAATTAAAGGCTGACGGTCTTTCATCATAATGGACTGTGTATTTCCTTCTGCGCGAAGGGTTTTGTTAATTAAAGAAACTTTCATAATATTTGCTTTAATTTCGTGTTTTTTATTGTCTTTGTTTTGAAAGGCATAGGGGTTGTCGAAAAACACGGCCAAAGAAGGTTTTTTAGACTTTGGCTCTAAATCAAGCTCTGCTCTTGGGCTTTTTACAACAACATCCCCAACGGTCACCTTTACATCGCCTGAGAAAAAACCTTTGTTTTTATCTACGTTTATTTGCTGGTTTGCAGCTTCGATAACCACGCCTGCAGCGTATGTTGCGGCAGTCGTCAGGCAAGCTGCTGCGGCCGTTAAAGAGATTAATATAAAAAATGATGTTAAATTTTTCTTTAAATTCATTATTTTTTTACTCCCAAGCTTAAATTAAACGAAGACTTTTTGCCTTCTCCTTCTTTGTAAGGCTCATAAACAGAGGATTTGCAGTTTCCCTCGATTTTGAATTTTGTAAAATCGTAGTTAAAAATTGCTTTTTCGCTCGTTGCCTCAAACTGGTCTTTTCCGCGAACAATAATATTTCCGGTGGCCACAATGTCTTCGTCCCGGCCCTTCCAAACGATTTTATCCGCCTTGATTGAATATCCTTCTTTTGCAACAATAAGGGTGTCCCCTTCAAGAGTTATAACCTTTTCAGACTCTTTATAGGTTCCTTTTGAAGATTCGATGCTTAAAACAACCTCGTTTTCTTTGTTGTAAAAATTTCCCATAGCCTCTTCTAAGATTACAAGCCCCGAAGCGCTGTCATAGCTTCCTTTTTTGGCGTAAAGTTCCCAATAGATTTTCTCATCTTTGGTTTCGGTTAAAATCAGGTTTCCGACCGTCACCCGCCTTGATTTTGAGTCATTTGAAGCGGAATTTGAGCGTATGTCTTTTGTTACTATCCATGACCATATAAAACCGAAAAGACATATGCTAAAAACTATTAAAAATACTGCAGTATATATTTTTTTCTTGTTTAGCATGACAAGTCAATTTTAGCATGAACACTGTTTTTGGTCGTAATGTGTGAAAATATGTTAACTTCCCTCAGTGTTTCTTAATAAAAATGCCCCGGTTTAGGTTTTTGTGTGTAAACTGTGGGCATTTTTTGTTTAAAATTTTAAGCCGGCCTTAATCCAAATGCGGGTGGCCGCCAAGCTCTGAAACTCTTGCAAGAACTTCATCCTGTCTTGTTTCTGCATTTGCCTTTTCCGCTTCAAGCTTTAATATCAATGATTGCAGGCCTTTAACATCATTACAAAGGTCTACATACCTGTTATAATCAGCTTCAAAGCCGGGCGGTTTGTCGTTCGGGTCTTTCCTGTCGTATGTGCCAAGCTTTTCTTCAGCTTTTTCCATCTCTGCCTGTTTGGTTTTAAGCTCGTTTCGGGCAGTGTCTAAATCATTATTAATTTGGCCGAGTTTGCTGCCTATGGATTCAAGCTCGTGATAGCGCACTTCAAGCTCTTGCAGGTGCATTTCATCTTCACTGTATTTAGGGGAAGAGTCTGCCTGGGTGCTGCTTGCGGGAGGTGTTTTTGCAGCGGGAGGTGTACTTACATAGGGTGTTTGTGCGGCGGGAGGCGTTTGTGAATTTTCTGTAACAGGCTTGTTTGTAGCTGGTGTTGTTGCATTTTGAGCATCCGACTTTGAGTCACCCGGGGTTGGGGCTTGTTCTTCTGTGCTGCAAGAAGGCGTGTCCGGGCGATATCCCGTGCCGCCCATCGTGCTTATGCTTGATTTTGGTTGGGCACAGCCTGCAAGCACCAAAAGAGAGGTGCCGGCTGCGAGCAAAAGTGATGCAATCTTGTTTTTTCCGGTAAAACCGCCTGTAAAAGAAGGCCCGGCGCTTAATTCAAAAGAATCTTTTGGCTGTTTGCTTTTTGCGGCGCTATTTTTAGAGGGTTGAATGTTTGTATTATTATATAAAGCAGGCTGCATGCTGATTTTCATCTTTTCTCCTTGTTTGCAATTTAAAATATGCTTTTCTTAAATCCCCTAAATACAATATATTGCGCAATTATTGCGAAATGTTGCAGGAAGTTTACATTTGTTTTAAATGGAAAAAAGAAAATGGGGTTGAAATTTTATTTTCAGCGTTTAATAATGGGGTGTGGTTGGCGCTTTAGCCAATTAAAAACTGAATATCGCGGGATGGACCGAGCAAACGGTAAGTTTGCGAGATTATAAAAATTGGTACCGGACTGCAGATTGAGGAAAAAATTCAATATATAACGCGGGATGGAGCAGTCTGGTAGCTCGTCGGGCTCATAACCCGAAGGTCGTTGGTTCAAATCCAGCTCCCGCAACCAATTAAAAGATAATAAAGACAAGGTTTTTCAGACTTTGTCTTTATTTTTATATTTTCTTAAAAATTTAAAATGGGTGACTTTTTGGTGACAGGATGATTTTTTAAAATTTTAAAACAAAAGCAGAGCAGGCTTTGTTTGTTGAAAAATGAGGCGGTTGTTAAGCAGGGTTTTTAAAAAATCCGGGTGGAAAATTGGCCAAAATGGCTCACAGGGCATAGGATACAAGGGTATTATACGATAAAAATGCTTATATGGCGCAGGTTTTGGAGTGTTTTTATTTGGGGGATGAAGCTGCCTTAACATCTAAATAAGCGGTTAATCCTGTGCAGATAGGTTTTTTCAGGTTTTACAACGAAGAAAAGCAAGGTTTTATTAGGGTTTTTGGGGTTTTGTGCGGGGCTTTGTAAAAATTTTAGGCTAAAAAGCTTGCTGCATAACCTGATAATAAATTTGTATCTATCATACTTGACTCCTATCTTGTTTTAAAAATCTGAGTTGTTTTATTGCTTCTGTCATTCTGCAATAATAGAATATTTCCATTATTTAGTCTTGCGGACTGAATGGCAACAGGAATATATTTCAAATTTGGTCCACCCGATATAATATTTGTATTTAAATCAATAATTTCTGCAGTTTTTAAAAAAATATCAAAAGTGTAGTTTGGTCTATGTCCCCCAGCTACAAGAAAAATATTATTGTTTATTTTATTTATACTTAGCTTATCCGTCTCTGCTCTAAATGATACTCTGGTTTCTTTTAATTCTCCTATTATTTTAGATGACTTATTTTGTATATTATATATTTCAATTTCTTTAGCAGTATTTACCTCTGCGCTTCCCACTATTAGAATTTCATTATTATTTATTTTTATGGCAGTGGTATTGTCTCTTCTTAAAACTTTGCCAGCAGGTTTTAATTTTTCTGTTACAATATCGTATTCATATACATTATCCATATTGCCAGGTTGCGCATTTTGCTTTGTTTTGTTTTTTAAATTATTTTCTCCAAAAATTAAGACTTTATTTTTATCTTTAGCAATAACGGTGCTATATATGCTTGTAGGTATTTCTATATTTACCAGCTTTGAATTTTCTTTTTGAATATCAAAAACTTCTATGGCTGCATTGTCAAAATCTATCATTAAAACATTGCTGTTGCTTAAAAAAGTAAAATTCTCCCCAAAATACCAATTGGGATCATAGCCTTTAATTTTATTGATTTGCTTTTTGATTATCCCCTCAACCTTCAAAGTGTCAAGATTTACAATTGCCATAGAATCATATAAATAAGGCGGTTTTATATCTTTTGTAAGTTCACCAACCTTTTTTGTTTTAGGATAACGGTTATCGCTCGGGTCGTATGCGTGTGTCAAAAGCAATCTGTTATTTTTTAATAAAATTCCTTTTGCTTGATACCTTATATTATTTGGAAGCCTTAATTCTTCAATTTTATTTGCTTTTGTATTATATATTTCAGACGGAACCTCGACAACGGGCATAATATTATCTTTACAACTGTCTTGCGTGGGACAGAAGTGTGAATTTTGCCCTAATATTAAAACATTCCCGTTTTCTAATTTTAAGACATCGGCGCCTCTATGTTCATATTTCAACTCCGGGCCTTCAACAAAATACCCAAACCTGTACCTTGGAATATCTTTAATAAAAAGAATAAGCCAAATAAGTCCGATTATTCCAACTAACCTAATCACCCATATTAAAAATTTCTTCATTAAAACCTTTGTAAATTTTTTCTCTATCATACACCCATTCCAAATATTATTCAAATCTCACCCAAAACTTAAATTATTTTTGGGTATGCTTGTCCAATACCATTCTTGCCCCTCCCCCTGTAACTCCAGCACCCTAAGCTTATACCCCATAACATAATTCCTAATCCTTGTTTCTTCAAGTTTTTGTTTTTTATTAAGCAATTCTAATTTCTTTTTAACACATTCTGCTTTTGCTATTATGCCGTTTGCATTCAATCTTTCAAGGTTTTCAAGGTTTTTATTCACAAGTGCCAATGTTCTTTTGCTGTTTTTCCCCTGCAGTGCTGCATTTTCACTATCAAGTCTTATCTGTTCATATTTTTTCTTTAATTCTGCAAGCTCTTGTTCCTTTTGAACCTTCAATTTTTCAACCTCTAGTTCTTTTTTATTCACCGCATTAACATTTTTAAACCCGTCAAACATAGTAAAAGATGTTGAAATTCTAAATGATAAACTTCTTTGCTCAATATCTGAAAAACTGTCAAAATAGTTATTGCTATCAGAACCATACAGATTATACCTTGTATCAAAAGAGATTTTAGGCAAATTTGCCCTCTTTTGAATTTCAAGTTCCTTTTTCTTCTTTAAAATTTCAAGGTCATAGGTTTTTGCTTCCAATGAATTTTGAAGGTCGAAACTATTTTCAGGGGCAGCCTTTGAAGAAGATTTTTCGGTTTTTTCAATGGAAAGTTTTGCGGCCTCCCTTTCTTTTTCTGGATTGCTTCGCTCCCGTCGGCCGCTTACAATGGCGCTCACCGGCGTGATATTATTCTCGGTATTTTCTTCAAAATCCGCAAGTTCAATAGTTTCAAGTTCATAATTTTTATTTGTATAATATGAAAATTCCGTTAATCTTTTTAAAAAGCTGTTTTCAAGCTCTCTAATTTCAGATTCCGTTTCTGATATATCAATTTCAGCATTTGTTACATCAATTTCAGAAACTTCCCCTGCAAGCCTCAGTCTTTTATTCATTTGAAAAAGCTCCCGATAAAGCCCTAAAATCTCTCTTTTAATCTCTAAGGTTTTATACAGTGCAAGGGTTTCTCCGTAAAGCTCAACAACATCAAGCTTTAAATCCCTCGTATCCTTTAAAAGCAATGCCTCTTTTTGTTTATCATCCGCGCGCGCAATATCTAAGCCCCTCTTTCTTATTCCAAAATCAAAAAGGTTGTAATTTAGCCCCACGGCCGCAACATCTTGGTAATAATCCCTGTTTAAGAGGATTTCATTACCAACTGCTGTTATTTGCCGTGTTCCATCTGATAGGTCGTTATACCGTTCTGTTGTCGCATAGCCTTGAAGTGTCGGATAATAGGCGGCTTTAGCCTCTTTTACACCTGCTTTTGCAGCGGCAGTGTCAATTTTAGATGTTTTCAATTTGTATGAATTATTTAAGGCCTCTGATAAGAAGGAATTAAAGGTTAAAGTTTCTGCAAAGGCAGGAGTTATCGTTAAAAGGGTGCAAAAAACTGCCGCAAGGGCGCGCGGCCAAAAGTTTTTCACCATTTCTTTTTTCCAAACTAAATATGAATTCATTGTTCTAAAACACAGCGTTTTAAATTTTTTAATGTCTATTCTACCGTTACGGATTTTGCAAGGTTTCTTGGCTGGTCAACATCTTTCCCGAGATATTCAGAGATGTGATAAGCCAAAAGCTGCAATACCACGATATTTAAGGCGGGAGAGACTATGTCTGAAACCTCCGGGATGATTGCAAGGTCATCAAAAAGGGCTTTATGTTTTTCATCCACAAAGTTTGTAACCCCGATAAGCTTTGCCTGGCGGGCTTTCGCTTCTTCGCAGTTTGATAAAACCTTATCATAGACAATTCCTTCGTTTAAAATTGCAAGGACAGGCATAGTTTCATCCAACATTGCAATCGGCCCGTGTTTTAATTCGCCTGCGGGATATCCGGTTGCGTTAATATAGCTTATTTCTTTAAGTTTCAAAGCTCCTTCCAGGGCGGAGGGGTAATTAATTCCTCTTGCAATGAAGATGAAATTCTTTGCGCTTGAATATTTTTTGGCGATTTGTTGAATATTTTTTGTGTCGTTTAAAATAATTTCAAGCTTGCTTGGAAGGGTTAAAAGTTCGCTTTTAATTTCGCTTAAAGCATTTTTGTCGGATTTTCCCGTGTTTTCAGCAAGGAAAATCGCAAAAAGATAAATCGACAAAAGCTGCGCCATATAAGATTTTGTGGCCGCAACGGAAACTTCAATCCCTGCGTTTATGGGCAATAAACTGTCTGCAAGGCGCGCCATTGCGCTATCTTTCCTGTTTGTAATGATTAAAACGTGGGAATTTTTCTCTTTCACCTGTTTTATTGCTGTAATTGTATCTGCGGTTTCTCCGGATTGGGAAATGCCGATGACAAGCGTGTTTTCATCCGCTATTGTGTTTCTGTAAATATATTCGCTTGATGCTTCAACATCAACAGGGATTTTAGTCAATTCTTCAATGACGTATTTTCCGACTAAACCCGCATGGAGCGAGGTTCCGCAGGCAATAATCTGAATTCTGTTAATTTTTTTAAGCTGCTCCCTGTTTAGGCAAACGCTGTCCAAAACAACGTCAGCATCTGCATCGTG
>CANSKM010000036.1 GCA_947647475.1 uncultured bacterium | reverse complement strand
TAAGCGAATTTTCTTCATAAGAAATGGAGCGGAAAACGGTGTGGGTGCCAAGTTTTGGGATGTCATCCATTTTTCTTTCAGAGCTTATGAAATGCATTGAAGTGTATGAAATTTTTCCAAACCTGGAATAGTCTGTGCGGCCGGCTTTTTTGCCGTCTTTTATGTTTTTAAACGAAAAATTAATGGCAGAATCCGGCATTCCAAGCATACCGTCTTCTTTTCTTTTTTCAATTTCTCTTCCCATCGAAACGCACGCACCCCTTGATATTTCAGCTTTTTTAGCATTGTTTTTGCCGCGTGCCTTGAATGCTGAGACACGTTTATATGAAACTCCGTGCTTTTCTTCAAGCTCCTTTAATTTTTTTGCATCCTCGCCTGAAATTATAACCGTATCACCATAGGCTTTTTCAATCCTGATGCCGTTTTCGCCGTTATAGTCTCCCAAAATGTTTTTAAAAAATTCTCTGATTTTTTCTGACTGGCTTTTAGTGTAAACCCTTGAATTTCGGCTGTTTAAGACATTTTCAAGCTCGTGCAGCACGCCAAAATCCCTATCGTCTGCGGAAAATTCCACTTTTTCTTTCGGGGCGTTAAGCTTTATAACCCTTCCAAATGCAGTATTTGCGGCAATATTATTAATTCTCAAAATTTTTCTCCCCGTGTAAAATTATTTATGCAACGGCACCATAGCAACAGCAAATTGGCAGCTTAGAATTTAATAATACCACAATTATTTTTTGTGATAGAATTTTTTTATGGAAAAGAGTCAAATCTTAAAAAATTTAGACAAATTGAATTTGCCCAAAATCCTTGTCATTGGCGACTTTGCAATCGATGAAATGGTTTTTGGCCAAACAGAGAGAATTTCAAGAGAAGCCCCCGTTTTAATTTTGCAGCATTCTGAAACCAAAATAATTTTAGGAACGGCATCGAACGCTGCAAATAATATTTCATCAATAAACGGCGGAAAAGTAGGCGCCATTGGCGTTTTAGGGGATGATTACTACGGCGGGGTTTTAATTAAAACTTTAAACGAGCATAAAATTAACACGGATTTTATGGTTGTGGATAAAACAAGGAAAACCACAACAAAAACGCGCATTTCAGGCTCCTGCTCGCAAAGCATTACCCAGCAGATTGTAAGAATAGACAGGCAAACAAAAGAGCCTCTGTCTCCTGAAATTGAAGCAAAAATCATTGAAAACATTGAACGCGCGGTGCCAATGTATGACGGGGTGATACTTTCGGATTACCATTTGGGGTGTTTAACGGAAAATGTTATAAAGGCTGCAATTGAGGCTGCTAAAAAACATGGGAAAATTATCGTTGCGGACATCCAAAAAGATATGGAAAAATATAAGGGCGTGACCGCAATTACGCCAAACCAGCCTGACACGGAAAAATTCCTCGGATATTTTATTAAGGATGAAGAAAGCCTGAAACGCGCAGGGGCAGACCTTTCTAAGAAGCTGGATTTAAAATATACGTTAATTACGCGTGGCGAAAAGGGCATGGTGCTTTTTGAAAACACGTCAAAGGCTGATTTTGCGGCAAGCGGTGCGCAAAAAACCGCATCAGAGGCGAGCGCTTCGGCAAAAGACAGTGCAAACACAGACAGTGAGGCAGAGACAGCGCCTTTAATGACCACAATTCCTGCATTTAATAAAAAAGAAGTTTTTGATGTTACAGGCGCGGGAGACACCGTGGTTGCGGCGTTTACGCTTGCGCTTTGTGCGGGAATGAGCGCAAAAGAGGCAATGGTTGTCGGGAATTTAGCTGCAAGCATTGTTATCAGGCAGTTTGGCTGTCATACGACAAATTTGGAAGAATTAAAGACTGAACTAAACAATATTAAGGAGATTTAAAGTTGGAAAAGTTTTTAAAATTGCTTAAAAAATTAAGACCTTTGGATATTATAATAATCGTTATCATTTTAGCCGCAATGCTTGCAGGGGCGTTTACTTTCCTTGGAAAAAGAGCAACTTCATCTAATCAAATTGAGGCAAGCACAAAGGTTGACATTGAAGTATATTTTAGAAACGTTGTCGTTACAAGCAACAATTCCCCCTTTGAAGAAGGCGATGAGACCTTTATTACAATCAGAAACGTGCCTTATACAAAATTAAAAATCGTGAATGTAAATTACGACAGAAAAAAGGTGATTTTGCACACGGAAAGGAACAATTACCAGGTTGTGGATGATTTAACCTCTCCCTTCAGCTATGATTTTTTGGTGACCGTTGAAGACGATGCCAAAATTACAAAAGACGGCGCAGTTGTTGGCGGAAATAAGATTAAAATTGGCCTGCCCGTAACACTTGAAGGCGTTGACTACAGGCTAAACGGGGTTGTATCAAACATTTCGCTTTCAAAAAAGGCCGATGGCGGCAGCTCCATTAACGAAGAGATTGAAAAACAGGTAAATAAAAATCAGGATGTCCATTAGCAAGATGTTTACCGGAAGCTTTTTCTTAGAATCTTTTAATAAATTTTTGGGCCTTATTCAGAGTTCAAAAGCCGCTGTTTTTGTAAGGGACAGCCTGCTTTTTTGCCATATCGATTTTTTAATCTGGCTTGTTTTTGTTGCGGCTGTTGTTTCGACCTGTTTTATGGGAAGCGGCGCTATTGGCGCGTTTGCGCTTCTTTTCTTTGCGCTGAATTTTATAAGGCTTCTTTTTAAAGAGGGTGAAACGGTTAAAATTTCAAAGCTTGACGCTCTTTTTATAATTTATTTTCTTTTTATTTTTATGTCTCTTATGGGCTCAAGCCTTTTTATGATGAGCCTTAAAGGGTTTTTGAAAAACGTTGTTTATTTTCTTTTTTATTTTACAAGCGTTTATTTTTTCCTGAATAATAAGAAAAAAGTTTTGCCGACAATGTTTTTAATTGGCGCTATTATGTCTTATGAAAGCATTGTTGCAATATTTCAACACTTCAACAGAGTGGAAGCCCTTGCAGGATGGGTTGATACATCCCACATGACAAGCGAAAGCCAGCTTATATCAAGGTCTTTTGGAACTTTGAACCCCTCAAACCCGAATTTATTGGGCGGATATTTAATCACGGGGCTATCAAGCGTTTTTGCGGGGTTTGCGCTCAATTTTAAAAAGAAAAACACTGCTTGGTTGTGGGTTTTTGGGATTCTTTTTGCACTAAACGTTGTTGCAATAATTTTTACAGGCTGCAGAGGTGCATACCTTGGGCTTTTGGCCTTTTTCGGGCTTATGATTTGGCTTTTAAATTATTACGTTAAAAAAGTCTATGGCGGCTTTTCAAATATTAAAAAACGCTATAAAAACCTAATAGCTGGGCTTTTCGTGTTTGCAGTTGCGGCAATTGCCCTCACCCCTTCGATTTCAAGGCGTTTTGTTTCAATTTTCCATTTCAGGGGCGATTCTTCAATTTCATTCAGAATGAATGTCTATGAAGCTGCAGTTCAAATGTTTAAAGACAACCCATTCCTTGGAATTGGCCTTGGGAATGTGAATTTCAGGGAAATTTACGGCCTTTATATGAAAACAGGATTTGATGCCTTAGGAAGCTATTGCGTTCCTTTAGAGGTTGCAGTTGAAAGCGGCGTTTTTGCGCTAATCTTTTTTGCCGCATTTATAATTTACTCTGTTTACAAGGCTTTTAGAGTATTTTTGAATGAAAACACAAATTTAACCGCAAAGGTTGTTATGTTTTCAATCATCCTCTGTGTCGTATCCACAATGGCTCATGGCTTTTTTGACACAGTTTGGTACCGCCCCCAGCTGCAGATAATTTTTTGGATAAATATAGCAATCTTGAATTCATACCTTATAACAGTCCAAAAATCTGCATAGGAAAACTGTTTAAAATTAAATTTGCAATTATAAGTAAAATTTATTAAGATAGTTTTTATAACCAAGCACTAAAACGCGGTTAATAAAAGGATATAAAAGGAGCAAAAAATTGGAAATGTCCAAAAGCTATAGTGCAAAGTGGATTATTGCAGCAGACGGAAACCTTTATGAAGACTGCACAATGATTGTGGATGAAGGGAAAGTTCAGGGTATTATTAAAACAAAAGACTTTGACCAGACAACCGCAAAGCACAATAAAGATTTTGGAAATTCAATAATCACCCCAGGGTTTATAAACCTGCACAACCACCTGCAATACACGGAAGTTGGCAAAATAAAATCAAAGGGGCTGAAATTTGCCATAAAAAAAATGTTTACAAGCCTTAAAAAACATTATTTCATTGCAGGAATTAAGAAAGATGCCTTTATTTACAGGCTTGCAGACCTTTTGAGCGAATATTTCTGCCTTGGGCGGGAAGAAAAAATTCACTCTTTTAAAAGGGGCTTAGAACTTTCTCTTTTATCAGGCACCACCTGCGTTGCACAGCTTTCACGCGAGAGCAAATATTTTGATGTTTTAAACGAAATCCCCGTTAAAACCTATCTTTTCTTTGAACTTTTTTCTGATTCCCCCGATTCTTCAAAAGAAGAGTTCAGGCTAATTCAAAAAAAGATTGATAAACTTTTAAAACAAAAATCCGAAAACACCTTTGTTGGCGTTGCGCCGCACAGCGTTTGCTCCGTTCACAAAAGGCTTTTTAAAACCCTTGTAAAATATTGCAAGAAAAATAACATTTTAATGACAATCCGCCTGGCTGAAAGCAAAGACGAGATGGATTGGCTGAAATTCGGCTTTTCCGATGTGGATATTTTAAACAGCTTCACAGGGAACAAAAAATTTGAACCGAACATTCAGGGTGTCAGCCCCGTTGTATATTTAGACGAGCTTGGGGCAATAAATAAAAGACTTTTAGCCTCTTATGGCAATTATCTTTCAAAAGAAGACCTTGAAATTTTAAAAGAGCACGCATCGTCTTTTGCTTATTGCCCAAGGGTTAGCGACAATTTACACGGCAAAAAGCTTGATTTAGAAACTGTGCTTAAATATTTCCCGAAAAAATTCGGCTTTGGCACTAACAGTCTTGCTTTTAACAAAGATTTATCCCTTTTAAACGAAGTGAGATACGTAAACAAGGGCGAGCTTGGTGCAATTGAGGCGGTTGAATATTTAACAAAATATCCTGCTAAAATTTTAAGGCTTGATAACATTATAGGAACGCTTGAAGAGGGCAAAGACGCCGATTTCAACGTGTTTAAGCTTTCAGACGGTGAAGATTATAAAAACATTTTGGATAAATCCTGCCCGGATTATGTTTACATTAAAGGCCACAAAATGGTTTCAAAGGGCGAGCTTGTAAAAAAATATGCAAACAAAAACGCTGTTTTAAAATAAATTTTGGGGCCTAAACATACATGTTAAAGCCCCAAAATTATATATTTACTTCCGACAGAAAATTTTATCCTGAAGGCTTTTATCCTAAAGCCTCAATTATAGCCTTAGCAGCTCTTTTGCCTGCGCCCATAGCGTTAATTGCAGTGGATTCGCCTAAAGGAGCAACGTCACCCCCTGCATAAACGTTTGTAACGGAGGTTTCGCCTTTTTCGTTAATTACAATGTAGCCTTTTCTGTCGCAATTAATGTCGATTTTATCCTGAGCGCAGGATTTTTGAATAATCGGGTTCGGGCCTGTTCCAAGTGCCACAATTACCGTATCTACATCCATTGTTTCAAATTTTCCTGTGCCGACAGGGCGTCTTCTGCCTGATTCGTCGGGTTCGCCAAGCTCCATAACTTCAAACACCATCCCGTCAACATATCCAGCGTTTTCTTTAATTTCATAAGGCGCTCTTAAAAGCTTGAAGATTACGCCCTCTTCTTTTGCGTGGCGAATCTCTTCTTTCCTTGCGGGAAGCTCTTCTTCGGTCCTTCTGTAAACAATGTAAACTTCTTCATATCCAACCCTTACAGCCGTTCTTGCCGCATCCATTGCAACGTTTCCGCCGCCAATAATTGCAGCCTTTTTGCCCACTTTTAAAGGAGTCGGCGTATCATCAGAATTTGCCTGCATCAAATTCACACGGGTTAAAAATTCGTTTGCGCTGTAAACGCTGTTTAAGTTTTCGCCCTTAATTCCCATCATCTTCGGCAAACCTGCGCCAGAGCAGATGAAAATCGCATCATAGCCTTCTTCTTCAAGTTGTTTTAATGTGATAGATTTCCCCACAACAACGTTCTTTTCAAATTTCACGCCAATTTCTTTCAACGTGTCGATTTCTCTGTCTAAAACGGTTCTTGGAAGCCTGAAAGGCGGAATACCGTATCTTAAAACACCGCCAAGCTTGTGCAAAGCTTCAAACACAGTAACATCAAAGCCTGCGTTTCTAAGATCTGCAGCAGCGCTCATCCCCGCGCAGCCTGAGCCCACAATTGCAACTTTTTTACCGTTCGGTTTAATTTCGCATTTAACGGGCGCTGAATTATCCCCCACAAAGCGTTCAAGAGAACCGATTGCAACGGATTTTCCCTTAATTCCCAAAACGCATTTTCCTTCGCACTGTCTTTCCTGCGGGCAAATTCTTCCGCAAACGGAAGGAAGCATGTTAGATTGCCTTATGATTTCGCCTGCTTTTTGGAAGTTTTCAGCCTTAATTTCCTGAATAAAATCAGGTATATTAACATTTACAGGGCACCCTTTTTTGCACATCGGGTTTTTACAATTCAAACAACGGCTTGCTTCTGCAAGAGCCTGTTCTTTTGTAAAGTTTTCTTCAACCGCATCAAAATTGCTTCTTCTTTGAATTGCATCCTGCTCAACAGGTCTTTGACGTTCTTGTGGTGCCATTTCGCTATATCTCCTCATAATTAATTTATTTACCGTTTATAAATATATAGTATAATAAAAAAGAATAAAGGAAAACAAGGTTTTGAATAATATTAAGCTAATAGTTTCAGACATCGACGGCACAATTTTAAACGAAAAGTGCGAATGTTCCCCTCGCGTGCGCAGAGCGCTGGATGCGGCCGTCAAAAAGGGCGTAAAAGTTGTCCTTGCAACGGGAAGAATGTTTATGGGGGCAGACCCCGTAAGGGAAAGCCTTGGCCTCAAAACCCCTGTAATTTGCTATCAGGGGGCAATGGTCCGCGAAGGAGATAAAATTTTATACCAAAACCCCGTTGAACATTGCACGGCGCGCGAAATCATCGAAATTTCAAGGCAAGAAGGGTTTCATCTAAACCTTTATAATAACGACACGTTAATTGTTGAAGATGATAACAAAGAATATATGAAAGACTACACCCAAGGCCGCTTTACAACCTATGAAACGGTAAAAAGCTTTGATGATATTAAGCTGGGGGATGTTTCAAAGCTTTTATGCATAACCTATAACGAAGATGAAATCGTGCGCCTCGGGCGGGTCTTAGGCGAAAAATTCAAAGGAAAACTTGCCGTTGTAAGGAGCCACAAATATTACCTTGAATTCACCGATATCAACGCCACAAAAGGCAACGCGATGAATTTTTTAAAAAACCTTTGGAACATTAAAACGGAAGAAGTTTTTGCCTCCGGAGACCAGGACAACGACTACGATTTACTTAGAAACGCAGGCGTAAAGGTTGCGATGGGAAATGCGAGCGAAAAATTAAAAACAATTGCAGATTATATCTGCCCCACAATCCACGAAGACGGCCTTGCAGATGCCATTGAAAGGTACGTTTTATGATGTTTACAGGTTTTAACCACGCGGCGTATGGCTGCATAGCAACCTCAAAAGGCAGGTTAATATGAGAATTGGCCAAGGGTATGACCTTCATAAACTCGTTCCAAACAGGGATTTAATCTTAGGCGGGGTGAAAATTCCGCACACACTCGGCCTTTTGGGGCATTCTGATGCGGATGTTTTGGTGCATGCAATAATTGATGCGCTCTTTGGCGCCGCGGCAGAAGGCGATATCGGCCGCCATTTCCCGGATACCGACCCTGTGTATAAAGGGGCGGACAGCATAAAACTCCTTCAACAAACAGGGGAAATCCTTGCCTCTAAAGGGTTTAAGATAGTTAATATTGATTCCACCATTGTTGCACAAAGGCCGAAAATGGCTCCGCATATTAAAAATATGAGGGAAAACATCGCAAAAGCTTTAAATATCAGGGTAAATGAAGTTTCAATTAAGGCAAAAACAAATGAAGGCGTGGATGCAGCGGGGAAAGAAGAAGCAATTCAGGCGTATGCCGTTGTTTTAATCGACAACGCTTAAAATTAATTGCACGCCATAGTCCTTATCGTATTATATATAATTTTTAAATCTCTTTCCTTCAAATTGTGTATACTATAGTGGATATAATTAAGCAAAGCCTCTCTGGTAGGCTCATTTTTGCTGTCATAGAAAAAGTCTGATATTTCTACACTTAAAATTCTTGCAATAGCGGTCATATTTTCTTCCTTTGGAAGGTTTGAACCGGTTTCGATTCTTGCAATTGTAACAGGCTCTAAATTCACTCTTTCTGCAAGGTCTGCCTGTGTCCATTTCTTTAATTTACGAAGTCTCTTAATGTTTTGACCTATTAATTTTTTCAATTCCGCCATAATTAAACCCTTTCTATTATTAAGGATAAATATTATATCCTTTTAAATAAATTACCCGTTTAGATAAAATTTATGTTGCAAAATTTAATACAATATGGCAAAATTAACATGTATTTATATATTATGTTATAAAAATACCTTATTTTATTACACGTTGTTCATCAAATATTTTGTTTATCTGAAAGGGAAAATATGTTCATCTTAAAAAAGTTGCTCAATGGCCAAATTCAATTGGCGCTTGCCTGTCATTACAAAAACTCGACAGGAAGCCATTCAATAGCCGCGTCATTGCGAGGTAAAGCGACAGCGGCCGAAGCAATCCAGAAACCAACGTTGCTGGAAGGGGAGGACCAAAAAAACCTTACAACACCACACCTCTCTGAATTGCCGCGCTCCCATAGGTCGCTCGCAATGACGTTTGGCCAATCATCACAAAACCCCGTAGGTCAGGCACTGCCTGACAATTCCAAAAAACACGCTGCGTTTTCGCTGATTGAAATGCTTATGGCGCTTTTGGTGGCATCGCTGCTTTTGGCGGCCCTGGCGCCCGTTATGACCAAAAAATTTAACGAAAACATTGGAATTAACGGGCTTGGCGGAATAATTAACCCCCCGGGCGGCTCATACTGCTGGAGTAATACTTCAGGCGGCGGAAGCGAGAATATGGAATTCGATTCAAACGGAAACAGGGTTGTGAAATATACAACAGAAGCGGGGGTGTATTATGTGAATTTTGCCTTGGCCTCAGGCGGGGGCGGAGGCGGCGGAGCATCCGAATTTAAAAGCGATGCGGCACATTTTACGGGGGCAAACGGCGCTTCGCTTAAAATTGAAGCAAATATGGATGAATTTGACATTGTATCATTAATCGGCGGGGGCGGCGGGGGCGGCGGGGGTGCCGCTGTGGACAGATCCACAACTTGCACGGGCTCCACAAGCGCTGAAAAATGCGCGTGTATGGGGTATAACTATGACAGCAAAAATAACCTCTGTGTATCCCAAAATCAAGGTTCAAAAAACTTAACAAATGCAAAAACGGCATGTACATCCATGGACCCGAGCGGAAAGTGGAAACTTCCGACAACGGGACAATTAGCAAATTGGAACACATTATATTCAACATTCGGGGTGACAACCGGGCAAACTGTGTGGTCTCAGACAAGCGGGACCGGGGCATGCTCTGCGAATGAAAGTTACAATTGTTACAATAACGGAAGTTACAGGACGGGGTATTCTTCAAGTTCAGCATGCTGCAGCGGGAGTAGCTTTGGACGGTATAATGGAGAAACATGGACACTCTGTGGTTCAGGTAACAACTGTTCGGTCGATTCTGCCTATACACGTGTTGTCTTTAATTGTTCCGGAAATAAAATATGCCCAGCCGGGCTAACCCTGATGAGCGGCGGAAACGGGTCACCAGTAAGTGGTTGCGGATTAACGTCAACAGGTACTTGGGGTACTAACTGCTATGGCTGTTGTTCTTATTCAACCATATCTGGCAACCTGAGCACTTCCAAAGACACCTGTGCTTCCACTGTTACCACCTCATGCTCTTCGTATTACACCAATTACTACTATTACCAACTCTCAGGCTCCTCCTGGACACAAGGATATGCAACCTCAAACACAGGAAGCCGCCAAACATACTGCGTGTATAACGATTCTTCCACAGTTGGCGCAGAAGCCTTCTATTCCCTCTCTGGCGGCGGCGGGGGCGGCGCACCATCCCTTGAAAACAACAGTTTTGCATCCAACATTTTAGCCACATTCAGGCAAAGGGTCCGCGAAAACGTCGGCGGATATATCGTGCTTGAAGTGGGCGAAGGAGGCGCAGGGGGCGCAAAAAGCACAGGGAAAGGCCAAAAACCAAATAATGGCGCAAATGGCGGGGCAAGCTGCATTGCAGTGACAGGGCCAAACAAAGCGGATGTAAAATACAGAGTTTGTGTCCCGGGCGGAAAATTCGGCTATAGCGCGGATGCAACAAAATCAGATTCTGAAACAACAGGCTGGGGCGCAGGAGGAGCAGAAATAGCGCTTTCAAACAGCTGCTATGCGATAGATTACGCGTTTAATTCTTCAGGAACAACAACGGAATTTAGCTGCACCAAAAAAGGAAATGCGGGAACCCCGGGCGGAGCCTCCACAAACAACCCAACAGCAGGCGGAAAAGGCGGAGCATCCCCTCTAAACACAGTAACTGTCGGCGGAACGGCAGTTGTAAACGGAGTTAACGCTGCTTCGTCCAATTACGGTGCAGGGGGCGG
>CANSKM010000035.1 GCA_947647475.1 uncultured bacterium | reverse complement strand
CGATTATTTTTGTTGTGGATTTACCTTCAACAAAGTCTATAAATTCAACCCAGCCGTTGTTTTTTAAAATAACATCCGCTTCGGGCAGGGTTTTTAAAGTATAATCGGCTCCTTTTGTGTAAATGTTGGGTTTTATAAGGTCCAGTAAATCTCTTGGGGAGTCTTCATCAAAAAGGACAACGTAATCAACCGAATTTAGAGCACACAAGACTTCCGCCCTGTCGTTTTCGTTGTTTATGGGCCTATCGGGACCCTTGATTGATTTAACGGAAACATCCGAATTTAGGCCGACGATTAAAACATCGCCAAAATCTCTGCTTTTTTTAAGATATCTTACATGCCCCACATGCAAAATATCAAAACAGCCGTTTGTTGCAACGATTGTTTTTCCTTGTTTTTTAATCTGGTTTACAAGCTCTTCAACCTTAGCTCGTTCAATGACTTTGCCCATTTTTTATCACACCTTATAAATTTAAAACCGCCCCTAAAATTTTTAAGGACGGTTTTATAATATCATATTTTTTTATAAATTGTCTAATTTATTTTGCCTTTAAGGGCTGATTTGGGCGTCACCAGAGTGTCGCCAGACAAATTTACTATTTTCCTTGCGGGTTTTGAATACCGTTTCTGATTGCATTTTGAATGCTTTCGGGTTTGAAGCTTTCATCAATGTATTCAACCTTAGCAGAAGCTTTTAAGCCTTCAAAAAGTTTTTGTAAAGCTGTAATTTTCTTTTGTTGTTCAAGGAAAGTTTTGATTTCATCTTTAACCTTATCCAGCGGTTGAAGGCCTTTTGCGGCTCTATCCGTTACGATAATAATGTGATTTCCAAAGTCTGAAACTACAACTTCTGAAACGGTGTCCGGTTTAAGGCTGAAAGCAGCGTCTGCAAAAGGTTTAACCATTGCTTCTTTCGGGAAGAAACCAAGGTCTCCGCCGTTTGCTGCTGAAACTTTGTCGTCAGAATATTTCTTTGCAAGTTCTGCAAATTTTTCAGGGTTTTTAACCGCTTCTTCTCTTACTTTCTTTGCAAGAGCCATTTTTTCTTCGATTTTTGCCTTAACTTTTGCATCAATCTGTTCAGCATTTAATTTGCCGTTTTTATCCGCATCAATAATTTCCTGTTTAATTTTATCAGGGTTTGCTTCAATTAAAATATGAGAAGCTTTAACTCTTTCAGGGCGGTTAAAAGCGGCTTTGTTTGAGTTGTAAAAATCAGAAACTTCTTTGTCTGAAACTTTAACATCAGCAGTTGCCGTTACAAGCTTATCTACCTTGATTTCATTTGTTAAATCTTCTTTTAATTGGCTTTCTGATACGTTATTTTGTTTTAAAACTTCTTTTAATCTTTCTTCTGAACCGAGTTTATCGGCAATCTCTTTTCTTTTGGCTTTGATTTCATCATTTGAAACCGTGATTTTGTGTTCTTTAATTTGCTGCTCTAAAATTGCCTTTACGATAAGCTCGTTTACAATTCTATCCTTTGTCATAAGCATAACAAAGCTGTTCGGGTTTTTAAGGTTTTCGCCCATTTGTTGCATTTGCGGGGTTTTAAGCTGTTGGCTGAGCGCTTTTTCATACTGCGCCTTTGTAATCGGCTGTCCGTTTACCTTAATAATTGCTGATTTATCCAAAGCACAGCCTGTAAGTAAACCGATTGCAAGCCCTGCTGTCAGAAGGGATTTAGCTAATTTCATAAATATTTTCTCCTCTATTTTTGCCGTATTTTTATTTTTTAAATTCTAATATTATATGAGATATATAATAAAACAAATCCGCCAATATGTTAAATATTTCATTAAATTCAAGGCCTGATTTTTTCATTAAAAGTATGCCCTTAGCACCTTTCACGGTCTTTGGCGGGTTTGTCCATTGAAAATATTTTGTAATATTTATATCAAGCTTTCTTTTTAAAATGAGCCATTCCTGCATTGTATAAGGGGTGTAAATCCTTATGTTGTCTTCTGTTTCCCGAATTTGGGTTATATTAATTGCAGTCCCCAAAAGCCTTAAACGTATCAATTTTATCAGGTTTTCTACACTCTCAGGCAGTTTTGAAAATCTGTCTCTAAAGCTTGCCGCCATGCTCTCAAGTTCTGAAATATTTTTAACATCTGAAAGTCTTTTATATTCAAGCATTTTCTGTTCATAAGATCCGACCCATTCATCCGGAATGTAGGCCGTTGCTTTGATATCAACAATGCAGGGTTCCAGCTTTGGTTCTGTTTCCTGCTTTTTATAGGGGTATTGAAGCGCTGCAGCGTTGTTTTTGGCCTCGTTTTTAAGTTCATTCACACACTCTTCCAAAAGGCTTACGTATGTGTCAAAGCCGACATTTACCATATGCCCGTGCTGTTTTGCCCCTAAAATATTTCCAACACCCCTGATTTCAATATCTCTTAGGGCAATTTGATACCCGGAACCAAGGCTTGCAAAGTCTTTTATGGCGCTTAATCTTTTAAAAGCATCAGAAGATAATTCTTTTGATTTTTTATAGAAACAATAGCAAAACGCTTGCCTGTCAGACCTTCCGACCCTTCCTCGAAGCTGATATAATTGTGCCAGGCCAAAGCGGTCCGAATCATTGATTATTATTGTGTTTGCGTTTGATATATCAAGCCCTGATTCAATAATAGTGGTGCAAAGAAGGATATCATATTCCTTCATTGCAAAATCGTACATAATTTTTTCAAGCTCGCCCTCGTTCATCTGCCCGTGTGCAACGGCTATTCGCGCGTTTGGAAGCAGGTTTTTAAGATAATCTGCAACCGTATGGATGCTCTCCACGCGGTTATGCACGAAAAAGACCTGCCCATCTCTTTGCAGTTCGTGGTTTACGGCGTTTTTTAAAAATGCTTCGTTAAATTCCCCGACATAAGTTTTCACAGGAAGTCTGTTTTTTGGCGGAGTGTTAATCAGGCTCATATTTTTTAGTCCGGATAGCGCCATATTAAGGGTTCTTGGAATTGGAGTGGCAGACATTGCAAGAATATCAATGTTTTCGCGGAATTTTTTAAGTTTTTCTTTATGAGCCACGCCGAATTTATGTTCTTCATCAATTACAAGAAGCCCCAAATTTTTAAATTCACGGTCAAAAAGCAGGCTGTGTGTACCTACAACCACATCGCAAGTGCCTTCGGCGAGCATTTTTATTGTTTCTTTACGCTCTTTTGGGGTCTTAAAACGTGATAAAAGCTGCACATTCACAGAAAAAGGCTTAAATCTTTCCGCGATTGTTTGGTAATGCTGCAGGGCTAAAATTGTCGTAGGGGCAATGAGGGCCGCCTGTTTTCCGGACATAACGGCTTTAAATATAGCTCTGATTGCAACTTCCGTTTTCCCGAAGCCAACATCTGCGCAAATGAGCCTGTCCATCGGGCGCTCGGATTCCATATCCGCCTTAACCTCTTCAATGGAGCGCATTTGGTCGGGGGTTTCAGTGAATTCAAAAGCATCTTCCATTTCATACTGCCAGGTTGTATCGGGCTCAAAAGCAATGCCTGTACTCATTTCGCGCTTTGCATAAAGCTTTAATAAATCGTAAGCTATTTCTTTAACTTCGCCCTTAGCTTTGTTTTTCGTATTCTCCCAGGCTGCGCCGCCCATTTTTGAAAGCTTTGGTTTTGTGCCGCCACCGCCTCTGTAGCGGTATAAAAGGTTAATCTGTTCTGCGGGCATAAAAAGTTTGTCCCCGCCTTGAAATTCAATTTCAAGATAATCCTTTAAGCCGCCGTCCATCTCTTCTTTTCTAAGGCCCTTGAAAATCCCGATACCATGGATTGTATGCACGACAAATTCGTTTTCCATAATATCGTTTATAGAATCGATATAATCCTGAGATTGCTTGTTTGATGTATATTTTCGGCTTGTAATGTCTTTGGAGCGCTTGTTAAAAAGTTCTTTGTCGGATAAGAATATCCAGGTTTCAGGCCGTTTTTCCCCCTGCAGCCCGGGCCGGTTTTCAGCTTGCAGCTGGTTTTCTGTCGTTTGAACATCGTATAATATGCCGCCGCCCGAGGTTAAGGGGGGTAAAATGAAAATGTTTTCAGAGAATATTTCAAACTCTTTTAAAATTTCAGAAAATCTTTTCGGATAATTTGTGCAGACAAAAATTTTAGCCTTTCCTTTATCTGTCCCGACTTTAATTTGACGTTCTATAAATTCTGAAATTTTAAGGCCGGATGAAGAAAAGAAGGGCGGAAGCTCTGAATTGAACTCTACAAGCTTTTCAGCGAATGTGGAGTCTGAAATAGACTCCATTCCAAGGTTATCCCCGCCAAAGTTTTCCAAAAACGTATCAAAACCGATTTGTTTAAACTTTTGAATTTCTTTTTTATATTCATTGAACGTTACGTGGTTTTTGCTTAAAAGCGGCAATTTTAGGCCTGATGCAAGGTTTGTTTGATAACTCTTTATAAATTCATCGTCAAAATTTTCAAGTTTTGCATTAATTTGCGTTGTATCATCAAAAACAAGGATATAATCTTTGAAAAAATCCAAAGGGCTTACCAAATCTTTGTTTAAATAGCTTTGGTAATATTCAATCCCTTCAAAATAGCCTTCGTTATCAATTTTTTCGCAAAGTTCCCCGTATAAAATATCAACGGTTTCGTTTCCGTCAAAATTCTCTACTTCCTTATATAGCTTTGCTTTGAAGCCTTTTTTAATTTCTTCCGTTATTAAAAATTTATGCAGCGGATAAACCGTGATTTCATCAAGCTTTTGAAAGCTTTTTTGGGTCGTCGGGTCAAACATCCTGATGTCTTCAACCGTGTCTGCAAAAAATTCCACACGAACAGGCGAAGAATAGAGTGTAAAAATGTCTAAAATATCGCCCTTAATTGAAAATTCGCCCGCATCCATTGCCATGGGCGCTCTTTTATACCCTAAATCTATAAGTTTTTCAATAGTTTTGGCGTAATCAAGCTCCTCGTTTTTCTTTATTTTAAAAGAATTTTTATTGTAGAAATTTTTATCCGGAAATTTTTCCAACATTGCCCGAACAGGCGCAATTACAAGCGGAAATTTCCCATCTGATGCGCCCGTTAAGACATTTACCTGCTCTTCATAAATATAATAATTCCTATCCACATCTTCATAGGGGTTAATCTCTTGAAAGGGAAGGATTTTAGACTCTAAATCGAACAAGGATTCTAAATCTTTTTGATACTTTAGGGCAGATTGTTCATTCAGGGTGATAAAAAGAACTTTTTTACCTTGCTTTTGCGCGATATTATTCAAAATGAGGAGCCTTAAAGGGTTGTTTAGCCCTGTGAGGCTAATGCTGATTCCTACCTCTTTTCTTTTTAAAAAACGGTTCAAAGAAGGCAGGTCAAAGCTTTCAAGGATTTTTACCGCATCGTTTATCATAAAGAACCGTAATTTTCAAGCAAAGAGGCGCCAATAACCCCTGAATAGTCTCCAAGTTCCGCCTTTTTAAACTTTGTTATTTCTGAAGGCACAGGCAAAGCCTTTGCTCTTGCCTTTTTAATTGTGCTTAAATAAATTTCATCAATGCTTTGAATTAAGCCCCCGCCAAGGATTATAAGTTCCGGGTTGTAAAAATTCATAACGCTTGCAATTCCGCCTGAAAGGTATTCTATAGCTTCGTTTACATATTGCATAACGACTTCATCCCGTCCGTCAAGCGATTTTTTAATGTGCTTAGAGCTTATGGAGCTTGAATTTGTGAGCTCTGTAATAATTGAGCTTCTTCCTTTTTTTATTGCTCCTAAAATTCTTGATTCAATGGCGCTCCTGCTTGCATATGCTTCAAGGCAGCCGTTTCCGCCGCAAGAGCAGGCTCTTCCGTTTAAATCTACGATGATATGGCCGATTTCACCTGCCGAACCGCTTGCCCCGTAATGGATTTTGCCGTCTTTTATAATGGATGAACCTATTCCTGTTCCGACAAAAATGCAGACAATATCCTTAAAGCCTTGTCCTGCGCCGTATTTTAATTCGCCAAGCGCTGCAACTTCAACGTCGTTGCCGCAAAAAACCGGAATATCATATTTTGTTTCAATCAATTCTTTAACGTGAAAATCCTTACACTCGAGGTTTGCACCGTTTATTAAAACTCCTTTTTTTCTATCTACCTGTCCTGCAAGGCCAAGGCCGATTGAAGATATTTCATCCTTTGAAACGTTTGATGTAATAAAAAGTTCATCCAAAGTTTCAAGGATTTTTTCCCCTATTTTTTTATTACCCTTTTCTTTTTTGGTTTTGTTTTTAACCTCTGAAACGACTTTGCCGCTTGCTTTTTCAACAAGTCCAGCGAGTATTTTTGTTCCGCCTAAGTCGATTCCTACAGAATATTTTTTCATAGTTTTAAATTGCTAGTCTTCTTTGTTTTTCATGCCAATGCTTTTTAGTTTGTTTTCAATCTGGCGCCACCAGTGAAGTTTTTCTTTATATAAATATTCATATCCTTCAAAATCACCCTTTGAAATGTTTTCCTGTTGTTTATCGAGGAAATTTTCAAACTCACGCTCAAGATTATGTGTAAACTCTTTTCTGTCAAAGTTTGCTTCCGTAATTACCTTCGGTTTTCCGAATTCAAGCAATACTTCGGGCCTGTCCTGCCTTAAAAATGTGTAATTTACGGCAACAGGAACTAAATTTACTCCGCCAAATTTTCTTGCCGCATTTTTTGCCATATATGCAAGGCCGGATTGGAAAACTTCGGGCCTGTGGTGCGGCGGGCGGATAATTCCTTGCGGGAAGAGCCAAAAGGCAATGTCTTTGTCTTTTAGTTGGTCTGCCGCGTAGCTTAGAGATTTCATAGCGCTTTGCGGAGATTTTTTGTTAATCGGAAAACAACCTACATATTGAAACAGAGGAAACCTGTTCATCTCTTCAATCATAAGGCGCATTCTGAATTTGCCGAATTTTGTTAAAATAAAATGAATTGTAATATAGCCGATAAGCCCGTCCCACCAGTTTGAATGGGGGGCATAGAACACTGTTGCAAGTTCTTTATTTCTCTCTTCAAAATTTTCTAATCCTTTAAACATTAAGGAATAGAACCTGTTTTTTAGCATTGAAAAGAAGATAAAATTGCCGACAAAATGCCAAAAAGGATTATTTTTTGCCTCTCTGAATTTTTCTTCCCTGTTTCTTATTTTTGTTGGGGGAATTTCACTATATAAATGTTTTGGTGCACTCATAGCTCAATTTTATTTAAAATTACCTGTACTGTCAACATGGAGGCGCAAACAGGGCGCATTGTTTAAGGACAGCTTTTACATTATCCGCTTCAGCTGGCAATATGCCTTGAATGAAGTTAGTTCCTTTTGAATAACGTAGTGGTGCCTTGTAAGGGTTAAATTTGATGCGATATTTAACGCCTTTTCATACGTTTTGATTGTATTTTGGGCAACTTCAAGCTTTCTTGAAGCATCAATTGTTGCAATTGAATCCTGCATAATGTTTGCACGAAGTTTATATAAAATCATCTGCAAGAATACGAGTTCATTTATGTTTGCATCCTGGAAAGCAAGTTCGGAGTACGTTTTTGCGTTGTCCAATTCGCCCTTGTTTAAATATGCTTTTGCCATTAAAGCCTGGAACAGTATTTTAAAGAATATTGAATTAATTTTTGTGCTCTCGCAAATTTTAATCGCTTTTTCGCAAATTTCAATTGCTTTATCTGCCCCGTTTGTTGTCATTGTGGCTTTTGCGCTTATATACCAGGAGATAAGAGCACCAAGGGCAATTTTTTCTTTAGAAAACCAGGTCATCTCCTCGGCGCAGATTTCTAAAGATTTTAAAGGGTTTCCTTCTTCTAAAATTACATAAGCAAGGACGGCTTTTATAATATTTTTGCTGTAATTATCTCCGCAGTTGTTCGCAAAAGTAACCGCTTCAAAAAGTTCGTCTCTTATTTTTTCATCAAAATCATTCTTTAAGATTTTATTAAATATATCAATCGTGTTCCACTTTGAAACAAGCTTGGAATCATCAATTGCATATGAAAAATCTTTTACGATTGATTGTAAAATTTCATCTGATAGCCCTAAATATCCTTTAATTGTATAGGCATAAGCCGTTGCAAGCTTTAAATTTACAATAATTTTAGGGTCTAAGATTACTTTTTCTTTTTTCTTTTCTTTAAATACTTCTTTTTCAACCGCATCGATAAGTTCAAACACGGCGGGGTTTCCCTGTTGCGCCAGCGCTTCGATTAAAATAATATTTGCCTTAATCCAGGAGCTGTAAATTTCTCTTACGTTTGAAAATTCGTTCTTTTTCGGGTGTTTCAGCCAATCTTGAAGAGGCGGGTTAATTTCCGTGTTTACAATCGCATTTACTTCTTCAAAATTTCCCGTATATAAAAGCGCTTCGGCCTTTCTTGTTTTAATTAAGGCGCGCTGCAGCGCAAATTTCGGTTTGTCGAAATATTGAAGCACGGTATCCACCGTTTCAATTACGGCAGGGAAATTTTGCACCATTTTTAAGCTGTGGATTAAATACCCTGAAAGCTCGATTACTTTTTCGGCTTCATCTCTGTTTTTTGCGTTTATTATGGCTGAAGAAAGGTAATCCACCGCTTCTTTCGGGTTTTTATCATAAGTTAATTTCCCAAGCCTTTCAAAAATGTTGTTTTTAATATAAAAGGCATTGGGATGTCTCATTTCTTCTAAGTTTGCAAGGCTTTGCTTTTGGCACATTGTATAAAATGCGACATCGCCAATGAAAGAGGCCAGTTTTAAATTTGCGGTCCAAAGCTCAAATGCCAAGGATTTATCCCCGACGGTCTGTGCTAAAAGCGCACGGATTGCAGGAGAGGACACCGTTCTTTCGCAGGTTTCGGCTAAAAGCTTTGCTGCGTATGGTTTTAAATTTACATTATTTTTGGCTTCAGAATAAATATGGGTCCAAATGAGCGTGTTTTTAAACCTGAAAATGTTTTCGCTTTTTTTGGTGAAATACCCTGTTTTTTCTAAAGTTGAAACTATTTTTGCAAAATTATCATCCGAAAGTTCAAAAACCGTCTGCAAAATTGATTTTGTAAACTTTCCGCCAAGAAGGGATGCAACCCCCAAGAATGAATAATAAGAAGGGTTTTGCTCTTTTAAAAATCTTAATCTTGAATCTAAAATTTCACCTAAAGTTTGCGGCACAAACCAGTTTTCTTCTTTAATGTCGTATGCAAATTCTTTGCCTTTTAAATAAACTTTTTTAGTTTCTAAAAGGTGCTCTGCCACTTGTTCAATGTATGCAAAGTTTCCTTGCGAATTTAAAATTATTTGGTTTGAAATTTTTTCAGGCAGCACTTCAAACGTGCCAAACCTTAATTTTAAATATTCTTTAATATCATCAATCTCGTTTGATGCAAGGTTAATATTCAAACTTGCATTTTTTGGAAGCTTGTCTGAATTTATATACATATTTAAAGCGTGTTGGTTTCTGTATGTTAAAAGGAATTTCGCTCCTTGTGTGAAGAAATCTTTGTTTGCTAAATATTTTATAAATTCAAAAGATGTTTCATCAATTAAATCAAAATCATCCACAATAATTACAAGCTTGGATTCGCCCCGAAGCGCTTCTAAGACTTCTTTTATGTCGCTGAAGGTTTTTTGTTTGTTTGATAAAATGTTTTCGTAAAAATCTTCTCCGACAGGATATACAAGGTTTATCAGCGTTTCAATTTTAGATGGGCTGAAATCAGAGTTTTCGCCCTCTTTTCCGTTCATAAAGGATAAATTCTTCTGAAGCACGTTTCTTAATTCTTTCACCCTTTTTTCATATTTTGAAGGGACAAAAGAGAGGTTAAACAAAGAAAGTAAAATGTCCTGGAACAAGCCAAGGGGCGTAATTTGCGTGAGCGCGCTGCAGTGGCCCTTTAAAACGAGGATATTTGTATCTTCAAGTTTTTTATACAGTTTTTCCAAGAGGAAGCTTTTCCCTGCTCCGCGTGGTGCATTTAAGGAAATTCCTTTAATTTCGCTTGAAGAATCGTTTATTGTATCGTAAATTAATTCAAGCGCGATATCTTCTTTAACGCTTTTAGACTGTGTAAATTCGGGTTTTTGGTCCAAAAATACCATTTTATAAGATTCGGGGGAGATTTTAATCAGAGGAATTTCATCGGATAAAATCTTATAAGCGCCTTCTGATGTTATAATGTCTTTTTCAATACCGAAATCGAGCTGTTTTATATGTTGTTTTGAGGGGTTTTGTGTTTTAATTTCCCCATCTTCAAGCACGGCAAATTTGAATGAAATATCTGCCCCAAGGGTTTCATTCAAAATAAGGTTAAACTTTGAAAATTCTTCGGAGAATTTATTAACTTTTTCCAAAAAACCGATTTTTTTAGAATAATTAATCTTGAAATTAACAATATCTTCTTTTATAAAATCGGGTGTAACGTTGAATGCAAGCTTGATTGCGGTTTTAATATTTAAAATAACTTTTTGCTTAAATTCTTCGTCTTTATATTTTTCAAAAACATTTTTTAGCGTGATAAAATCCACATAAACATTCAGCCTGCTTGAAGGCACGGGGGCTTTTGGCACCGCTTTTTGCTCTTCTTTTTTTGCTTTTGGCTGAATTTTGGCTTGTGTTTTGGGCTTTTCTTTTATTTCTTCCCGGTTTTGGGGCTGCATATTTTGCTGTATATTTTCAAAAGTTTCTTCATCTTCTTTAAAATGGTAGAAACATTTTCTGCAATGGGTCGAAGACACATAGTTTGCACTGTTACATTCGGGGCAAAACTTCACAAAAACAAACCCGCATTTTTTGCAGGAAGAACTTCCGATTTTTATTTGGCTTTTACACCTTGGGCACTCAAAAACAAGCCTAAGCTTGCAGTTTGGGCATACGGTGTCTTTTGGGCCTATTTCTGATTTACATTTTGGACAGTTCAATTTATACCTACAAAATAATATATGCACATATTGTAACATTTCTTATTA
>CANSKM010000034.1 GCA_947647475.1 uncultured bacterium | reverse complement strand
CTGTTAAAAATTTAAAAGATTTTATTTATGTTGAAAATGACTTTTCAAACGAAATTAAGGGAAAAACAATCGTTGGCAGCATTATAAACGATAGAATTATCGGCACAACAAAAAATGATGTCATAAAAGGCGGAGACGGAGATGATATTATTTATGGAAACCTTGGAAATGACAAGCTTTATGGAGAAGGAGGCAAAAACACATTTGTCTTTAACAAGGAAGACGGGCAAGATATCGTATATTCAGGAAAAGGCGAGGATACGATTAAATTTGAAGGAATTGAAGGCATTGAAACAAACGGCGTGAAAAACGTTAAATTCAGCGCAAAAGGAAATAACCTTATTATAAACTACGGAAACGGCGATACGGTAACGGTTGTAAACTATCTTGCAAACCCGGCTAAATCCTCAGTTAAATTTATACAGTTTAAAAACAGCGCACCTGAACTTATTTCAGACCTTTTAGACAAATATCCTTTTGAATTTGACGGCGTTTTAAATAAGAAAAACAGTATCAAGGGCACAAATTCAAAAGACATTATAACTGGAGGGGACCTGAACGATACGCTGAGTGCCTTAAACGGCGATGATATTGTTTATGCGGGTGCCGGAAACGATGTTGTTCGCGGAGGAAACGGAAATGATACAATTTACGGGGAAGACGGGAACGACAAGCTTTATGGAGATAACGGCGATGATGTGATTTATGGCGGAGCCGGAAACGATATTATATACGGCGGAAACGGAAATGATGAAATCTATGGCGGCACAGGAGACGACAAGCTCTACGGCATCAGCGGAGACAACACTTTCCATTTTAGCAAAGGAGATGGCAAAGACATTGTTTATATTGGAAAAGGCAGTGATACTCTTTATTTTCACGACATCGGCTTTAGCGATTTAACATATTCTTTAGGAAAATCAAACGCACTTACGATAAATTACAGAAACGGCGACAGCGTTGATATTGCGGCCTATTTTTCAAAGAAAGGCAAGGTTTCGGTTAAAAAGATTGTAACAAAAGACGGCGAAAAAACGCTGGATGAAATTGTAAACGACAAAGATTTCAAGGTTTTAATAGACGGAGTTTTAGATAAAAAGAATACTCTCAGAGGCACCTATAAAAACGATATCTTAACCGGAGGAAACCTAAACGATACAATCCTTGGAAACGACGGGGACGATATCATCTTTGGCGGAGCCGGAAACGACCTTTTAAGGGGCGGAAACGGAAACGACACAATTTATGGCGGCGTTGGAAACGACAGATTATATGGAGATAACGGCATCAACACCTTTGTATTCAACAAAGGGGACGGCCAAGACACAATTTATTCAGGCAAAGGACAGGATACGATTAAATTTGAAGGAATTGAAGATTTTGACCCCAAAACGATGTATTTTAGCGCCAAGGGAAATAATTTAATCATAAACTACGGAAACGGGGATTCTATCACGGTTGTAAATTACCTTGCAAACCCGGCTAAATCTTCCGTTCAGCATATTCAATTTGAAGGAAAGGAACCTGTTTTAATTTCAGAACTTATTAAAGCACACCCGTTTGAATTTTACGGCACAGACGGAAAGAAAAACAGTATAAGGGGTACAAACACAACAGATATCATAAAAGGCGGAAATTTAAACGACACAATTGTTGCCCTTGGCGGAGACGATGTTATTTCGGCAGGAGACGGAGCAGACGTTGTGCGCGGCGGAGACGGAAACGACCTCATTTTTGGAGAAGGCGGCAATGACAAGCTCTATGGAGATAACGGAAACGACACAATTTACGGTGGCACGGGCGATGATATTATCTATGGCGGAAACGGGGACGATATCATTTTTGGCGAGGCCGGAAACGACCGCCTTTATGGAGATGCGGGGAATAATACCTTCTATTTTAGAGAAGGAGACGGTAAAGACACGATTTATATGAACGCAAAAGGCTCTGATACCCTGGTTTTCGACACAAATTTAAAAGACACCCTTATTTTTGACAGGGTAGGAAACAACCTTGTTATAAACTATGGCACAAAAGGAGACAGTGTCACAATTGTAAACTATTTAAGCAGCAAAAACCCGAGCACAAAAAACATCGTCTTTGCAGACTATGACGCTCCAAAAGGCGATTTCAGCAAAACGGAAGGAATTTTACTTTCTGATATTTTAATCAAAAAAGAAGCGGTAAAATTCCAGCTGGACACAGGAAAGCTGGTAAATGGCGAATATTACAAGGGAAATGCCTACAACAACCTCATTATAAGCACGGGAGCATATTCTGAAATTGACGCAGGTGCAGGAGATGATATTTTATATTTGCAGTCTAAAAACGTAACCGCCTTTGGCGGAGCCGGGGATGATAAATATGTTGTGTCATCTTTAGCAAACAACACCACAATTAAAGACACAGAAGGAAGCAACACGGTTAAAATCCTTGATAAGAAAACAAATGTCAAGGTTTTATTTGACGTTAAAATTTCAAACGGGGAAATTGTAAATTCAGCCGATGATTCTGATTCGCTTTTGATTTTAAACAATGCTGCGTTTAACAAAGTAAAATCGACGGGAAAATTAAATACGGCAACAGGGATTAAAATTGATGATTTTTCAAGCGCAGAAAGCGTTTCAGGAAATGCACCCGTTCAAAAAATCGAGACAAACAACGGATATTTGGACATCTCGGCACTTGAATCCATAAGACAGGATGTTGCAGGCTGGCTTGGAAACAATGGCTACACAAGCGCTATGTATGTTTTAGACGGCGGAAACAAGGCCGATATTCAAAGCCTGCTTGCAATTTATCAGACAACAGACACAAAGTGGGTATAAATGCCGCAAGTTTTTACGACATTCCTTACAGCATTCTTAATGGTGCTCTTTATAAGCTTCTTTATGGCGTTTTTAATGGCGCAGCGCAGAAATAAAATTTTTCGCAACATAAATTGAGGCAAAACGCCTTATAAAAAGCCCTTCAAGACACAGAAGGGCTTTTCTTTTTTAAGATTTTAATCTTTTACAGACCAAACAAAAGCGCCAAAAGCAAAACAACTCTTAGCGCTTTAAATATTCAATTTTTGATTTTTATTTACCGATTGATGCCAAGACTTCATTTAGAACGTCAAAAAGTTCAGCGCGCTCCATTTCGTTTAATTCAACAAGCGGGCGGCGAACATAGTTTTCAATCATTTTAAGCTTTGATAGCACAGCTTTTACAGGAACCGGGTTTGGCGCCATAAAAAGCTTTTTAAACAAAGGATATAATTTCTGATGCATATTGCGCGCAGCTTTCACCTGGCCGGATTTAAAATTGTGAATTAAAGATTTAATTTCATCCCCCACAACGTGCGATGCAACTGAAATTACACCGTGTGCGCCCAAAGAAAGCATTGGAAGAGTAAGGCTATCATCTCCGCAATAAATTGCAAAATCATCCGGGCAAACGGATTTCAGCTCTGTTATAACGTCCATATCAGGAAAACTTTGTTTTAAACCGATAATGTTTGGGTATTCTTTTGCAAGAAAAGCAACGGTTGAAGGCTGCATATTAACACCTGTTCGGCCGGGGATGTTGTATAAAATAATCGGTATATCAACATTTTTTGCAATTTCGCCAAAATGTTCAATCATCCCCTGCTGGTTTGGTTTGTTGTAATATGGAACAACGGAAAGTATCGCATCTGCGCCGATTTCAGCCGCTTTTTTGGAAGATGAAACGGCCGTTTTTGTACAGTTTGAGCCTGCGCCCATAATAATTTTGGCACCGCCTTGAATTGCACCTTTTACGGCATATAAAAGTTCATACTCTTCTTCGTGCGTAAGTGTCGGGCTTTCGCCTGTTGTCCCTGCAACCAAAATCGCATCAGAGCTTGTATTCACCAAGTGTTTGGCAAGCTTTTCTGTCGCTTGGAAATCTATTTCCCTTTTGTCGTTAAAAGGGGTCACCATTGCGGTTATCACTTCGCCTGCATCAAATCTTAGTGTCATACATATTCTCCTTAGTTTTTATGATTACTTTTATAAAAGATTAATGGGGCGGTAATTTTCGCCCCAAAAATCATCTGAATATTATCTTTTGCCGTAAAGCCCCATTCTTACAACGGATTCTGCAATTCTTACAGTGTTTAGCGCAGCGCCTATTCTTAAATTATCAGCAACGCAGAACAAATCAATCGCATTATCAAAAGCAATGGATTTTCTTATTCTGCCGACATAAACAGGGTCTTTTCCGGCGCAATCCTTTGGTGTCGGGTAAACGTAGTTATCAATATCATCAACCACTTCAACGCCCCAAGCATTTGATAAGATTTCGCGGGCTTTAACGGCATCCAGCGGCTTTTCAAATTCAATCGTCACGGCTTCAGAGTGGCCTCTGTATACAGGAACACGAACGGCAGTACAAGAAATCGGCACATCTTCTGATAAGTGCAAAATTTTTCTTGTTTCGTTTGTAACCTTCATCTCTTCTTTTGTATAGCCGTTTTCTGTGAAGGAATCAATTTGAGGGATGAGATTAAAGCCGATTTCATACTTGAAAACTTTGTTTTCATAAGGCATTCCAACAAGATTTACCTTTGAATTGTCTGTTAATTCATTCATTGCAGCTAAACCTGCGCCTGAAACCGCCTGATATGTTGAAACAATTAATCTTTTAATGGTTGCATAATCGTGCAGCGGTTTTAAAACAAGCATCAACTGTGAAGTTGAACAGTTCGGGTTTGCAACAATCCCTGTGTGCATTTTAAGATCTTCATCGTTCACACCTGCAATTACAAGCGGCACATCTTTTTCCATACGAAATGCGCTTGAATTATCGATATAGACACAGCCTCTTTTTGCAGCTTCTTTTGCAAGAGCCAAGCTTGTTGAGCCGCCTGCTGATGCAAGAACGATATCAACACCATCAAACGCATCCGGTGTTGCTTCAATTACCGTGTATTCTTTCCCCATAAAATCAAGCTTTGAGCCTGCAGAACGGGATGAAGCGAGCATTTTAATTGATTCAAATTCAAACTTTTTTTCTTCCAAAATGCTTAAAATTTCTCTTCCAACAACTCCTGTTGCTCCAAGGACAGCGATATTCGGTTTCATAGTATATTCTCCAATCCATAAGTAAAATCATTATTTTCAAAAACATGCTTAATTGCAAGCTGAACCCCGCCCATATAGCATTCGCGGTTAATTGAATCGTGCCTGATTTTAAGCGTTTGCCCTGCTGAGCCAAAAATCACTTCCTGGCTTGCAACAAACCCCGGCATTCTAACGGCATGAATTTGGATATTCCCTTTGCCGTCTTCTTTGAAATTGCCGCCCCGCGCGCCCTGAATGCTTTCAACTTCAGGCACATTCCCTTTTGCAAGGTCCGGATTAACTTCTGCCATCATCTGTGCCGTTTTTATTGCGGTGCCTGAGGGGGCATCTTTTTTCTGGTTATGGTGAAATTCGATAATTTCCGCGTTATCAAAGTATTTTGCGGCCATTTTTGAAAACATCATCATCAAAACCGCACCCGTTGTAAAATTCGGAGCAATAAAACATCCTGTATCATTTTGTTTTGAGAGGGTTTCAAGCTCTCTAATCTGCTCAATCGTAAGGCCAGTTGTACCGATTACGGGTTTAACTTTAGCGTTTAAATATGTTTTTGCGTTTTCAAAAACAACGGAAGGCTGGGTAAAATCTACCACAATATCGGGTTTTGTTGCTTCAAGCGCTTTTTTAAGATCGCTTTCAATTACAACATCACCGTAAACATTTTTTCCCGTTTCAAACTTATCCACGGCCATAACAAGGCTCATCTCGCCTTTGGTTTCCTGGTTTAATATAACCGTTTTTATAACCTCTGTGCCCATTTTCCCAAGAGCACCCGTCACTCCGACTTTTATCACTTTATTCTCCAAAATTTTAGGGTACAGCAGGGATTATTTCATAAAAACGCGCTAAATTCAACAGTTTTAAGGCTAAAATTTTTAAGTTTTGTTAAATTTCTACTGCTGTAGGAAAAACATTTCTTAAATAAAGATGAACTCCGGCCCAAACAAGCCTAAAAAGCTTATACGGCTTCGCTTTCAACAAGTTTATCTTTAACTTTATCAAGCCCTGATTTTATAATTCTTGAAATTCTTGAAGCGGAAATTGAAAACTCTTCAGATAATTCCATTAACTTCTTTTCCTGGAAAAATTTCGCTTCGATTAATTCGCGCTCGCGCCTTGGTAATTCAGCAATTGCCTTTTTAATGGCAGAAGATATCTGGTTAAATTCGCAGGTTTCTTCGGGGTTTTTTCTAACATCCTTCACTTCAAAAGGCTTTTCGGATTCATACATTTCATCCGTTGATAAAATTGTTTTGTAAATAGCTTCGCGAAGCTCGTTTTTATCGGATTCGGATGCTCTTTGCGATTTTACCCCATGCCACCTGTAGCGTCTTCGAAGTTCGTTTCTTATCGCCCATTTAATGGCCGTTGCAAGGTAAGATTCGTTGTATTCTTCATCAGCCTTGTGTTCATCACTGTTGCAGAGAATATCAACCGTTTGAATTCCTATATTTACAAGCTCGTCAAACTCCACAAGGTGTTGGGCCGCAATGGATTTATACTCCACTTTTACAATCTTGTTAATTAAATCAAGATATTTGCGAAGCCTGGCGTTTTTTTCAATTTTTTCTTTTAGGTTTTCCATTTTTATAGTGCTAAATAAATTAGGTATCCATAATAAACATTTTTTACATGTTTTTCAACTAAAAAACAAATATTGTAAAGAAAAATAACAATTTATTTAATAATAATATTTGACAACTGCGCTTGTTTTATATATCTTAATTACATTATACACCAAAGACAGCTCGGTGGCTTTAAGTTTATAAAACTACAAAAAGCCTTAAAATCCTTCCCTAAAGTTCTTATTAAGAAAGGAAACCAGCCCAGGTAGCAAAGAAAAACCCTAATCATTTTAGGAAAAACAATTTAATATTTGTTTTTTTGGATAAGTTTGTGCGTGTATGCTTTTTATAGCACATGAATCTCGCAAAACTTTTTGGTATTTACGGTTCAAAAGCTTTTAAACCTTGTTTCGATACGAAAGGAGAAAGTTACAATTATGTCAACAAAGGCTTTTAAAAATGAAAAAGTTGAATACTTTAAAAAACAATTTGAAAATGCCAAGGTTGCTGTTGTTACTGACTATCGAGGATATACGGTAGAAGAAATTACCGATTTAAGACGCAAACTTCAAAAATCAGATGCTGATTATACGGTAACAAAAAACACCCTTTGTAAGCTCGCTTCAAAAGGAACTTCATTTGAAGCAATCGAAGAGCTTATGAGCGGCCCTTCTGCCATCGCTTTCGGTTTCGGCGATGAAGTAAGCGCAGCTAAAGTTGTTGCAAACTTTATTAAAGAAAACAAAAAAGGCGAAATCAAAGGCGCTGTATTGGACGGCAAAGTTTTATCCGCTGATGAAGCTAAAAAACTTGCCCTTCTTCCTTCAAAAGAAGAACTTTACGCAAAAATTCTCGGCAGTATCAATTCACCTGCAACCGGTATCGTTTATGGTATCAACGGTGTTATGTCCGCTCTTGTACGTGCGGTTGATGCAGTTCGTGCTCAAAAAGCTAACCAGTAAGAAACGTGCAAATCACGGGCCTTTTTTGATTTTGGCCCAAACGTAAAACAAAATAAATTACTTAAAAAAATAAAAGGAGAAAAAACAAATGAGTAATGTTGAAGCTATTTTAGAATCAATTGAAAAATTAACATTAATCGAAGCTAGCGAATTAGTTAAAGCTATGGAAGAAAAATTCGGCGTTAGCGCTGCTGCTCCCGTTGCAGTTGCTGCTGCTCCTGCTGCTGCAGGTGCTGCTGAAGCAGGTGATGCTGGTTCTTCTGAAGTAACTGTTGTATTGGCTTCTGCCGGCGCTAACAAAATTCCGGTACTTAAAATCGTTAGAGAAATCACAGGCCTTGGCTTAAAAGAAGCTAAAGACTTAGTAGACGGCGCACCTAAACCTCTTAAAGAAAACGTTAAGAAAGAAGACGCTGAAGCTATGAAGAAACAGCTTGAAGAAGCAGGCGCTACTGTAGAACTTAAATAGTTTTAGGGCATTTGCCCATTGCTAAATTTAAAACCGACACTTTTAAAACAGGTGTCGGTTTTTTAAATGCCTAATTTGCCAGACCCTAATTCGCCAGACCCTAATTTGCCAGACATTTACATTTATGCTGTCGTTAAAATTTTTGGCACGGTTTAAAAGGGCTGCTTAAAATTATTTCCCGCGGGTTTTCCACTCAAGCAATGTTTTTTTTAGAAAAACAAGCCTGCGGTTTTTGTGGTCCCTGCGCTCTTTTATTCTTGCAACGGGAATTTTTCCTAAAAATTTTATTGTGCGTATGGTTTTATATTCAAGAGGGAAATATTCAGCCATAATTTCATCCGTTTCAGCCTCTAAAAGTTCAGTGTTTTTGCTTGAAATGCCGTCCATATAAAAATTTGAAACCGGAATATTTAAGGAGCTGAATTTGCAGCCTCTTTTTAAAAAAAGAAGCATTTTTTCAAAATCCGCGCGGATTTTATATTTTTCATTATAAGGCCCAAATTTTTCAAATAATTCCTTTTTAAAAAAGCAAGCCTGGTGATTTAGGCAATTGCTCTGCCAAAAAGCGTGATTGAGCTTACCGTCTTTCGGTAATTTTTGCAAAGTAAAGGTACCATCCTCTAAGATGCTTCTGCTTGTGCCGTATAAGACATCCGTACCGTTATAATCGCTATAAACTTTGCCGGGACAGGAAGAAGAGGTGTTTAAACCTCCCGTGCGCCCCTGAACTATATTCTTTAAAAAGATTTTTTCAAGCACAGAGTTGTCAAAAAATGTATCCCCTGCATTCATAAAATTCAGCCAAATGCCGCCTGCAAGCCCTATTCCCTTGTTCATTGCATCATATACGCCCTTATCTTTTTCTGATATAAAAATATCCATTCTTTTTTTATATTTTTCTAAGATTGCAAGGGTTTCAGGGCCCGAGCCGCCGTCGATTACAACCCATTCAAAATCCTGAAAAGTTTGTCCTATAATGCTTTCACAGGTCCGCTCAACATTTTTTTCATTATAACAAACCGTAATTATTGTTAAAACAGGCTTTTTAGCCGGTTTTTCAGTCGGTGTTTCAATTATACTATCCATTGTATTTTTCCCTTAAACTCTAAATACAATATCACGTTTAACACGCTTTGTACAGAAAATTCCCCGCCTTCAGATGAAAACAGGGAATTTTTCTTTTTATATTTTATTAAAGTCTTCTTAGCCTTTGATTTGGCTCATAACTTCATCAGCAAAGTTGTCTTGTCTTTTTTCCAAGCCTTCGCCAAGAACGTATCTTTCAAATCTTACAACTGAAAGTTTTCCTTTGATAAGATCTGCGATTGTTTGGTTCGGGTCTTTAACAAAAGCCTGGTCAAGCAAGCATCTTTGGGCCATTAATTTGTCAATTCTTCCTGCAACAATTTTTTCCCTGATTGCTTCAGGTTTGCTTGCAAGGTCTTCTTTGCCCATTTCAATTCTCTTTTCTTCTTCAATTACAGAAGCAGGGATTTCGTCTCTTGAAACAAATTCAGGAGCAGAAGATGCGATGTGCAAGCAGATGTCTTTTGCGATAGTTTTTGTTTCATCACTGCAAGAATCACATTTAACATCAAGCAATACGCCGATTTTACCGTTGTGAACGTATGTTGAAACACAGCAGTTTGCTTCATATCTTACAAATCTTCTGATTGTAATCTTTTCGCCGATTTTTGCAATTTGTTCTTTAATTACATCGTCAATCGGTTTTTTGCAAACGGGGCAATCCATTTTGAGCATAGCATCAACATCTGCAGGGTTTAATTTTGCAACAGCTTCAGCCATCATGTTTGATAAGTTTTTAAAGTTTTCATTTTTTGCAACGAAGTCTGTTTCGCAGTTCATTTCAACCATAGCGCCGATTTTGCCGTCGATATAAGTTGCAACAACGCCTTCTGCAGCAATTCTGCCCATTTTCTTATCAGCAGAAGCTATACCTTTTTGTCTTAAAAGTTCTGCGGCTTTATCCATATCGCCGTTTGCTTCAACGAGGGCTTTTTTGGCATCCATCATGCCGGCGCCGGTTTTGTCCCTTAATTCTTTTACCATTGAGGCTTTTATTTCCATAGTTTTTACTCCTTTTTTAATTAAAAAGGACAAGGCTTGTTTTTGTTTGAAACCTTGCCCTTTTAAAACTCATAACTTTATGCCTTTAAGGCTTGTTTAAAGCCTTTTTAGACTTAGGCTTTCACTTCTTCTGCAGCTGCTTCAACACCTGCATCTTTAGCTTCGATTTTTTCAATCTTGCCTGAAGTTGCCTTGTTTTGTCTTAATTCTTTACCTTCTAAAATTGCATCAGCCATTTTTGAAGCGATTAATTTAATACTTCTGATTGCATCGTCGTTTCCGGGGATGATGTAGTCGATTCCGTCCGGATCAGCGTTTGTATCAGCCAGGCAGATAACAGGAATGTTTAATTTGTTTGCTTCCTGAATTGCAATTAATTCTTTCTTTTGGTCAACGATGAATAAAATGTCAGGCATACCCTTCATTTCTTTAATACCGCCCAATGTTTTAGAAAGCTTTGCAAGCTGTCTGTTTAATTGTGCAACTTCTTTTTTAGGAAGCTTGTTAACGTGGCCTGATTCGATGAAAGATTCGAGTTCTCTGAGTTTATTTACTCTGCCTCTGATTGTTTCAAAGTTTGTCATCATGCCGCCGAGCCATCTTCTGTTAACATAATATGCACCGGCTCTTGTTGCTTCTTGTGCAACAACGTCTGTTGCCTGTTTTTTTGTACCTACGAACAATACGTTTTTGCCTTTTGCAGCGTAATCTCTAACGATTTCATAAGCTGCATCAAGCTTATCGGAGGTTTTTCTCAAATCTAAAATATAGATACCGTTTTTTGCACCGAAAATATACGGTTTCATTTTAGGGTTCCATTTTTGTG
>CANSKM010000033.1 GCA_947647475.1 uncultured bacterium | reverse complement strand
TAAGGCCATTGATAAATATTTAATTGAAGGCGCGACTGTGCTTTTTGCCCAAAGCGCAAGATTCGGTTCATACCTTGTTTTAAGGCTTCAAACCGGAAAGTTAAATTCTTACGTTTTTTGCGCGTTTATTTTTGTGACACTGGTGCTTTTGTGCGCCGTAATGGTATATTTTAAGGGAACTTCAGAATATGGCGGTTAATTTTTTATCATCTTTAATATCAAATATTGTTGCCTGTTTTTGCGGGGCTTTTAATCTTTGCACCGTTTTTCCCGAACAGCACAATTAAAATCAGGCGCTATGCGAAGGGTTTTTGCATTTTTCATTTAATTTATTCGCTTCTTTTTCTGCTCTTTTTAAACCCGAAGGGCACAAGTTTTGGCTTTATAGAAAAGCTGCCGTTTGATATTATCCCGTCTTTTAGCCCCCTAAATTCAGGTGTGACAGTCTCTTTCGGGCTTGATAATTTATCCGCCCTGATGTGCGTTTTTACATCGTTTATTGTCCTTTTTGCAATGATACTTTCTAAAAGCGCCATAACAAGCAAACAGCGCCTTTTCTATTCCATGATGCTTATCTTAGAAGGCCTTTTAACGGGCGTTTTTGCCGCAAATGATTTATTTACATTCTTCATATTTTTTAACCTTGAAATAATTCCTGCGTATTTTTTAATTTCAATGTGGGGCGGGGCAAAAGCCAAGAAAAGCGCTTTAAAATTTGTGCTTTTCAGCTGTTTTGGCGCGATTTTAATGTTGATTTCAACTGCCCTGATTTACGCCTTCGCTTTTGATTCAAACATTGCGACAGATTTTGAAAGCCTTATAAACAGAACCGTTGAAATTCCTTTATTGGTGCAGCTTTTTGCAGTTATAGGCTTTACGGTTGCCTTTGCAATAAAATTACCTGTATTTCCTTTCCACACCTGGCTTTCAGATGCACATACGGAGGCTCCCGGGCCTGCAAGTATGGTTTTAGCGGGCGTTTCACTTAAAACTGCAGCCTACGGCATAATTAGAGCCGATATTCAAATGTTTTATGAAATGTTTCAGCTTGTGGCACCTGTTGTCATTTTCCTTGGCGCAATAGGAATTTTGTGGGGTTCATACCTTGCGATGTCTCAAAATGATATTAAAAAAATGGTCGCAAATTCTTCCGTGGCACAAATGGGAATTGTGGCTGTCGGGCTTGCCTCTTTAACGGAATACGGGCTAAACGGCGCCATTTTTCATTCAATCGCACACGGGCTTATTGTTGCAGGGCTTTTTGCGGGTGTTGAAATTATTTATCTTAAATTTAAAACAAGAAAACTCGAGCTTTTGGGCGGAATTTCAAAATTTGCACCAAAGCTTTGCGCCCTTATGGTTATTTTGTGCGCCGCATATATGGCAATCCCTCTAACTATAGGCTTTCCGGGGGTTCTTATGTGCTTTATGGGTAGCTTCAGCTCGCCTTTGCCCGAAAAAGCATTTTTCCTTACAAATTTAATCCAGCCTGTAACAATATGCGCAACCCTTGGAATAATCCTTACTGCCGCATATGTTTTAAGGTTTTTACACAGAACGTTTTTCGGCCTTCTTGAATATCAATACGGAAATTTGGGCGAAAATCCAAATGGCAATTCAAACAGTGGCCCAAAAAACTCTGCTATTAACACGCCGGAGGGCAACATACAGCTTGCACAGCACCAAAGCATTGTTTTATCTGTGCTTGCGGCGGCTGTTATAATCTTTGGGCTTTATCCTATGGGGATTTTAGACAAAATAAGCACGTTTTCGGCACTTGCAATTGATACCATCCTTACAAATATTTTTTAGGAGCAAAAATAATGGAAAATAATTTCATATATTTTATTTCAGACATTTTAATCGCCATAGGCGCGGTTTTATCAATAGCTGCAGGCTTTAAAATGAAAGAAAAAAATTCCTTTTGGGGCAGAAAATGGAGCCCGAAAAGACATGTTATGCTTTTGAGCACGGTGCTTTTTTTATCTCTTTTAGGGTTTATCCCCTTTATTGGCGATTTTTTAAAACTGACAGAACTCTCCGGCCTCTTTTCAGGGCTTAGTTTTACCCCCTATTTTGATTTTTCAAAAACAATTTTAAACGGTTCGTTAATTATCAGCCCCTTGGCTGTTTTGTTCAAATTTTTAATAGTATCATCGGCTTTTGTAGCATCATTATTGTCTTTGCCGTTTGTAAAAGTCTTAAACCAAAGGGTTGCAAGCTTTTCAACGCTGTTTCTTTTTGTTGTGCTTGGCGGGCTTTTGCTTTCGGTTTCAAACGATGTTTTGAGCCTTTTTATTTCTCTTGAAATAATTTCCGTTGCACTTTGCTTTTTAATTGCAAACTTCAGCGGCAAAAAAGAAGGCAGGCTTTTAGCTTTAAGCAAGGAATGCGAAGATAACGGCATCTGCCCGGGCGCATCTTTCGGGATATTCAACGCCCCGCTTGAAGCTTCGGTTAAATATTTTACAACAAATGCCGTTGCAAGCGCTTTTATGCTTCTTGCCGCAAGCTATATTTACCTTCATTTAGGAACTTTAAATTTTTCAGACATCCAAATTTTAGCAATAAACAAGCTTTTGCCCCAAAGCCCGCTTTTAAACGCGGCAGAGGTGATATTTTTCAGTGCACTTGTTTTTAAAATCGGCGGATATCCTTTCTATCTTTGGGTTATGGATGTTTTCAAGGGTTCAAATTATGCAATTTCGCTTTTAATTTCAAGCACGATACAGACAGCAGGGGCTGCAGCGCTTATAAAATCAGCTCTTGCACTTGGGTACTTCGGAAGCATATTAAATTTTGCACTCATTTTATGTGCAGTCTTAACCCTTGTCATAGGAAGCCTTTTGGCCTTTAGAATTGTTAAAAAAGAAGGCTCAATTAAAGATTTTCTTTCCGCAAACACAATCTTAAACGCAGGCTATATCTTCCTTGGGGTGTCTTTCTTTACAAAAGGAGCCCTTTGCGCCGCGATATTTTTCCTTATTGTCTATTTGGTTATGAATTTTGGCCTTTGGGCGGGTTTCGGGCTTATTTTAAAAAACCTGAAGGGAGATGCCGAAAAGGACACAAGGGTAATTTCCTCCCTGAGGGGCCTTGCCTATATCAGCCCTGCCTTTACAACGGCTTTTACAATCTGCATCTTGTCTTTTGCCGGTTTCCCTTTAATGGCGGGCTTTGGCGCCAAATTTTACCTTTTGGTTGAAATTTTAAGATGCGGCGTTTGGGCTGTGCATCCGCTTTTATTTATGGCATTTTCAAGCATTCTTTGTGTTTATTTCTGCTTTAAAATAATTCAGTTTATGTTCCAAAAACCTGATAACCTAAAGGTTTTTAAGAAAAATGCGGTGTTTAATAAAACAAATGTTTTCACGCTAATCTTAATGCTCGCATCAGCGCTTTTGTTCATTCTGTTTTTCATATCAGGCCCTGTAATTAAAATGTTGAATGCAATAATTTAAGCCCGAAATAACCGGGGCAGTTTAAAAGCAGGCGAAAAATGCGGACAAAAACTGTCTTTATATAAAAAATATCCCGCACCCAAAACGGATACAGGATATTTTAAAACTTTTAAAGCTTGAAATTACAGACTGTCGAGCTCAACATCAACTGCTTCTTCAACACTTTCCTGAACCTGAACTTCAACTTCAACATCATCTACAACTTCTTCTGTTGCAACAGGCTCAACTGATTTATCTTTTGATTTTGAATCAGTGAACAAAGGAGGTGTGTTTTCAGACCAAGCATTTGTAAATCTTATTTCATGACGACCAAAAAGCTGATCATCCTGTGCAGGGTCGAACCATCTTTTAATTGCAGTGTACCATTTCAAACCGTGCGTATCAGCGTTTGAATACGGATCTTGGTTGTAATATGGAATTGCTGTTTCGTTTGAATGTTTATATCTAACATAATCGGCGATTCTGGCCATTTCTTCCGTGTGGCCGTCTGCTCTTAAAAAAGGAACTGTTGCCATATTTTCTGATTCAAGTGAAGCAAAAGCACCGGATGTAAGTCCTAAGCCGCCCAAAATGCAAAGTGTTATTGCAAATTTTTTCATAATGTAAAATCCTCTAAATTAAATACTTTATTTTACTAATATTATTATATATTATTATTTATTTTTAACCAACTGTTTAGTGTAATTTTTCATCCTAAATCATGATTTATTAAGCTTTCAAACTCATCCAAAAGGTTTTCTTCCTTCACTTTTTTAATTAAAACTCCTTTTTTAAAGATGTATCCTTCGCCTATAGCGCCCGCTATACCATAGTCTGCATCCTTTGCTTCGTTTGGCCCGTTAACAGGACATCCCATTGTTGCAATTGTAACGGAATGTTTCAATTTCTTAAATTTTTCATTAAACTTTTGGCCAATCCTCTCTTCAACTTTGTGTGCAAGGCTGATTAAATCTATCTGGCACCGGCCGCAAGTGGGGCAAGAGACAAAATTTATCCCATCCTGCCTTAATTTTAACGCTTTCAGGATATCAATCCCTGCTTTAACTTCTTCAACAGGATTTTCCGTTAAAGACACCCTGATAGTATCTCCAATCCCTTGGGAGAGAAGAGCACCCAGGCCAATTGCGGATTTTATTATTCCACCCCTGAGGGTTCCTGCTTCTGTCACCCCAAGATGCAAAGGATACGGGATTTTTTCATAAATTTTTCTGTAGGCATCAATTGTTGTTTGAACATCGGATGATTTTAGAGAAACTTTTATAAGGTGAAAATCGTTCCTCTCAAGGATTCGAATATGATCCAGGGCACTTTTTACCATTTTATCCGATAGTGTCATTGATTTATCTTCGATTAAATATTTTTCCAATGACCCGCCGTTTACCCCTATCCTTATTGGCGTTTGGGTTTTTTTGGCCATTTCAACCACTTTTTTAACGTGGTCTTCTCCGCCAATATTCCCCGGATTTAAACGAAGTGCATCAATTCCTGCATCCATTGCAGAAAGGGCCAGACGATAATCAAAATGAATATCTGCCACAAGCGGAACGGGAGATTTTTCTTTAATTTCTTTAAGAGCTGCGGCACAATCCTTATTCAAAACAGCAAGGCGGACAATTTCACAGCCGGCATCCGCTAACTCTTTAATTTGCGCAACGGTTTTTTCAACATTATCTGTTTTTGTATTTGTCATAGACTGCACGGAAACAGGCGCCCCGCCCCCGATTTCAACATCCCCGATTTTAATTTTTATCTTTTCCATACCGATTCTTCCAAAAAAAAGTTACCTAAAAAATGTATCATAAACACATATTTTTATGTTAAAATCATAGCATGAAAATTGCTATTATATCAGATATTCACGGAAACAAACTCGCATTTGATGCGGTTTTAGAAAACATTAAAGAAAACAACTGCGACAAGATTTTTTGCCTTGGGGACATTGCAATGGCAGGGTATGACCCGAATTACACCATTGAAAAATGTATCGAGCTTCAAACCTTGATGGGGCGAAACTTTGAAATTATTCAGGGAAACACGGATAAATTTATCGCAAATTATTCAACGGAACTTCACGCTAAAATTGCCGAAAAATCAGAACCTATGGCAAATGCGCTTCAATACGATATGCTTTTTTTAAGAAAAGATAATATCGCATTTTTAAGAGGGCTTCCGGAACAGAAAATGGTGACACTGAATTACAAGCAAAGAACGCTTAGAATTCAATTGGTGCACGGTTCTCCAAGAAGACAGGATGAAAATATTTATCCTTATTTAACGGAAAAAGAGGTTGAAGAGATAACCTCCAGATCCTTTGCAGACATTGTTTTTTGCGGCCATACACATATGCCCTGCGGGTTTATTTTAAACTCGGGAAAACACGTTGTAAACGTCGGAAGTGTTGGAAGGTCTATGATTCAGGCCAAAATGCCCGTGTATGCGATTTTAAAAATTAACGATAACGGCTCGTTTGAAATTGAACATAAATTTATAGAATATAATAATAAAGAAGTCAGCAGGATAATAGCAAACAGGGGCTTTATAGGCTCGGGCGAGCTTGCAAAAATGTTTTTACCGTAACTTGTAAACATTGTTACGGTTGTAAAGATATTTTAAAATAATAAAAACAGGGGATAAAATGGCACAGGATTTACAAGACCTTCACCAAAAAGCATCTGAGGCAATGGCAGAGGGCGAAAGAGAAAAAGCGATTGAACTTTATAATAAAATTTTAGAAGAGGCCCCCGGGGATGAAATTGCCCACGGACAGCTTATGGACCTTTATTTTGACACGGATAAATTTAAGTATTATTTAATGCGTGCAAATTATAATATCGTGAACCAAAAAATCGAACACGCGATAAACGACACTAAAAAGGCTTTAAATCTTGACCCGGAATCAATTGATGCGAGGGTGAAGCTTGCAAGGCTTTATCGGATTTCAAACAAAAATTTAAAAGCGATTGATGAATTTAATAAAATTATTGAGCTTGAGCCTAAATATAGAGAAGGATATTTGGAGCTTGTAAATTTATACACCCTGGAAGATGCCAAAGAAAGTGCCGTTGGCATTGCAAAAAAAGCGGTTGATGAATTTGAAGGGGATGAGGAACTTAAAAATCTTCTTGCAAAATTATATTTTGACACAGGGGCGTATGAATTGGCGTTTGGTGTTGTGACAGATAATTTTTTAAAGGCCAAAATTTTACTTTCAGATGGCAAAAACGACGAAGCAAAAGCCGTGCTGGATTCAATCCACGCAAAAGACAAAGACCAAAAAGCAGCGTGTAACTTGCTTTTGGCTGAATATTATTACAATAAAAACGAATATGATAACGCCCTTAATGTAATTGATGATTACATAAGAGCGATGGGGCCGGATGCTGTCTCTTTCCAGATGAAGGCGCTTTGTTTTGAAGAAAAAGGGGATGAATTCAACGCTGCACTTCATTTTGGCTATATGAAAAAAGCACAGGGAAAAAACGACGAAGCCGTTGTTGAATTCAACCATGCACACAGCCTGAACAAGAAGGATAAAAACGTTTTAATCGAGCTTGCAAATCTTTATATGGGCTTGGGCGAAAAATATACGGCTATGGATTTTTGGAACGCCATATACGAGCTTGACGGAGATATCCATGCAAAAGAAGTTTTAGGCGAATTTTACTTTGCAGAGGGCGATTACAGAATGGCTGAAAAATACGGTAAAGTAAGGGAAAATAAAACTTCAGGCAACGAAAGCGCGGATAAATCCTATCAGGAAGCCACGGAAGAAGACGAAGGCCTGATTGAAAAAATTATAGGTTTCTTTACAAGAAAGTAGTTTTTTAGCAATTTTTTCTTTTTTTGTGTTTTATAAAGCTATAAAGAAAAAATGGGAGAAAAAATGGAAATCGGCTCTAACGTTAATTTGGGAAATGTTCAATCATTCAACGGCAAAAAGACTGTCATAAAAAATGCGCAAAACGCAGAAATAACCGGTTTTGATGCAAAATTAAAAGAACAAACGCCAAAACAGGATGAAGTTTCCTTTAAAAGTGCAGCAGGCGAGCTTTCAACAAAAGACAAACAAGCCATTATGAAAAAGGCAAGAAAAACCGCAGCAGGCTGGTCAATCCTTGGAAACGGGCTTTCAACACTTTATTTTGGTTTAAGGTCTGATAAAACTGTTGCCAAAAAATATGATTTAGATTTAGCAAAAGACAAAGATTTTATAAAAGAAATTAAAAGACAGCAAACGGTTCAAACGCTTCCGAGCCTGTTTTTCAACGTAGGCGGAATTGCAGCCTGGGTTTACAATGCAGCAAAAAACCCTGATAAATTAAACGTATAAAAAAGGCTTTGCATTAAAAAGATTAATTTAAAATATCCCTTCCTCTATAAATTTGGAAGGGATATTTTTTATCCTTTAATTAAATATTTCGTATCGAGGATTTTCAACATAAAATACGGTTCTGTTTTCCCTTTTTCTTTCATAAAGAGGATAAAGGGCTTATTGAAAACAAAATGCCTTGCATTATCTGGCATAAGGGCTGTCATCTCGATTATCATCGCAGCCTCGTTTTTAAGTTTTGCTCCTTTGTTATCAAGTGAAAATTCAACGCTTTCAATCGCAGCCTCTATGCGATAATCCGTTCCTTTTATAACTTTACCCGATAAATCAACATATTTTATAAGCTCTTTTACCTCTATAAAGGGCACTTGAAGCTTGTCTTCATTTTTAAAGAAATCTTCTTCCGTGTTGTTTTTCTTTAAAATTAATTCATCCCAAACAATGTCTGCCGGTTCGTCCAAATCTCCTCTATAGAGGATGATTTCATCTTCGGTTTTTGTTTTAAGAGAAATTGCATAACAATCCTCATCCTCATAGAACAAGGGTTTTATGTTGTTTTTATAATTTTTCGCATTCTTTTTTATACCAAAATATTTTACATTAAATTTTGACCCGTTAAATGGCATAGGGTCCAAAATTTCAAAATTTTTCAAAAATTCAACATTCTTTTTTACCATAGAATAGAGGATAATTTCATCCTCATTTTTGGGTTTAAAGGGAATAGAATCTAAAATTGAGCTTTTTTCTTTAAATTTTTTCCAAATGTCATTTTCAATTTTTCTTTTATATGCAGGTGTTTTCTTTGCAATTATTTTGTAATAATATTTTTCATCCAAACGGTTTTGGGGCGGGTCCATACGATTCAAAATGTTAAACATATATGAATTAAACCCGACAAGTTCAACCTTATCTTTTTTTACAATCTCTTTTTTTAAATCCTCATAAATTAAAGGGAAGGCAGGCGTATAAATATTTTGCCCGTAATCTTCATCCTTCATTATGACATTTTTCAAGCCGTTTTCTGTTGTCCCAAAAGGTTTTTCGGCTGAAGCTGAATTTTTATTAATATCAAAAGCCTTTGTGTCTTCTCCCTTGGCACACCCTGTTAGGGCACCGGCACAAAAAATTGCACCGACAAGGCAGGATAGAAGCATTATGCTTTTTATTTTTTTATTATTCATTTAGTTTTCCTTCCGGTTACGGTTCAAGCTTTTTAAAATCAGGGTAGGGAGAGTTTTTAACCCCAAACCTTGAATAGAAAAAGTTTATAATAAAGCTATCGTCCTGACATATTCTAAATTGCTGTATAGTAGTGTTTTTGCCGTATAGAAAATCCATAAAGCTGAGCTGGTAATTATCCTGCATTGCTAAATCTACCCAAGCATTTTTCTCAATGGCGCCCGGAGTGTATTCAGGAAGGTTTTCCCTAAAATATGGAATTGAATCTATAAGTTTATTTATAAAATTCAATCTTCCGTTATATTTTAAATAAGCACGCCTTGGCTTAAATGAGGCATTGTTAATTATTCCCCAATGGATTGTATCAGCTAAAGATTCCGCACTGAATTCAGGAACCAAAAGACCCGCATCCGTACCGCCCGGGAAAATCGGCGAATTTCCTCTTGAATATTGGTTTAAATCCTTAAAGGCGACAACTGCCGTGTTGCAGCTCATAGCCTCCTGGATTACTCTGTTTTTCCCTTCAAGCAAAGAAGGAAGCACTACAAGTTTTGAACCTGTATAATATTTTGCAATTTCGCCAAAACCAACATGGTCTATAATTTCAAGATAGTCTTCAATTACACCGAGTTCTTGTTGGATTTTTCTCATTTCTTCTTTTTCAAAATCAAGCGAACCGTCCGAACCTGTAATCAAAACAGCATTCAGCTTTTTCCCATATTTTTGATGATAAATTTTTATGGCACGCGCAAAAACATTAAGGTTTTTAAGCTCTGAAAGCCTTGCAACACAAAGAACATCAATATCTTTTGGAGTATTCCAAACAGGAGATGTAACATATTCATTTGTAAAATCTGCATCCTGCAAGGGCAAAAGAATTTTATCGGCTCTATCAGGGTTGTTTTTCTTAAACCATTTTTCCCTTTGAGGGTTGTCATAACAAACACAATAGGTGTCTGCATGTTTTGACCAGGGATATGATGTCCACATTGAATATGCGGCAGAAAGGAAAATTTCGCCGATTTCAGGATAGCATTCGTAAATATAATCTACCCCTTGGCTTAAAAATATGCCTTTAGAAGTTTTTCCTTCATATTGAAGCGGGGGCAAGGGAATTATAAAATCAATCAGAGTACTTTGTTTTACTTCATCCGGAAAAACCTCCATACTGAAAGCATCAATATCTTTCCAGATTTCTTCAATGGGTTTGTTGATATTCGGGTTTGCAAAATATTCGTAGGGGTAATTGCCTTTCACGTTTTTTAGCACTCCTTTTTTTAAAATAAACCTTTTTAAAATAAGTTTTATTATATCAAATTTCACAAAGGCCCTCAAGAGATACCCGTTTTTATAGTATTTTTAACCGAGTATAAAGTTTTGTAAACATTATACGGCACATTTTTTTAAAAAACAGGCAATTTTTAAAAAGATATAAACTTTATATAAACATAAAACCTTTTAAGGTTGAGACGAGAAAAAGAGAGGAATTTACTATGATTAAACCGATTGAATCAGGCGCGCTAAAAAAAGCAGAATTAGGACAAGACATATTTAACGCAGCAGATGATGCATCCTTTAAAAAGACGGAATTTGCAGGAAGCATATTTGATTCAACAAAAGAAACCATAAAAGACGGGGTTGAAACCAAAAAAGCAACGGCACAAACCCTCGAAGAAAAAGTGACACCAGAAAAAACATGGCTCTTTGGCGGTTTTGTCAGTGCTGTTAAAAACTTTTTCACACAAGGCATTAAAGACAAAGACGGAAACGACACAGGTTTCACGCCTGCAGATGTTGCACTTTCTGCAGTAAGCCCGATTTATGGCGCAGCAAAAGTAATCGGAAATTTCCTTGATTGCGAATCATAATTTGCATTTTATAGTCCAAAAAATATAGTTTACAAAATTTGCAAAACAAAATTTTTCAAACCGGCCCTCTTTTTAAATGGCCGGTTTTTTAATGTTTCTAAATTCGGATTTTGTTTTTATATTTTTTGCCGCATACCTCATTTAAGATCAAGTGCGCAATTTTTTCCGTTCACATAC
>CANSKM010000032.1 GCA_947647475.1 uncultured bacterium | reverse complement strand
TTTTTATCATACGTTGTGCCGTTTAAGATACCGCAAAGTTTATAGGTTTGGCCGCGAAGAGTGTAGTCCATCCCTTCGCCAAATTCTCCGCCTAAAATTTCTCTTGCATACCTAGGCGACACTGTTGTAATTTTATCAGCACAATATAGTGCGCCTTTCAGCCAATTTACCCTTCCGTAATGTTCAACGCAATTATCGTGGTAAACATTGTCCCAGCGCATGTTTGAAAAATCAATTATGGCCTTATCGCAGCTTCCCTGATATGCAAGGTTATGAATTGTAAAAATTGATTTTGTATTTTTATAAAACTCATCATACTTATAATTTGATTTTAAATAAACAGGCAACATCGCCGTATGCCAATCGTTTGCATGGATTATATCGGCTTTGAAATTTAAAAGCTTAGCGTATTCTAAAACTGCAAGCGAAAAAGACACATACCTTTGCATCTCATACATTTCATCCACCCACATAGGATAGACAACATCAAAGCAGGAGAAGTATTTCGGGTTATCCACAAAGAAAATATTTACATTTTTTGATTTCGGGTGTTTGCACATTTTTAATTTAAAAACGTGGCGGGAATTTCCCATATCAAGCGTGAGTTCGGAATTTGGGAGCTCTTTTATGCCCCATTTTTCTTCGTTGATGCAGCCGTATAAAGGCGTAAATACTGCAACTTCGGCTCCTTCTTTTTCTAAAAAAGGAGGAAGCTCGCCTACAACATCAGCCAGGCCCCCAACCTTTGAAAACGGCGCCACTTCTGTGCTTGCAAGGAGCACCTTGAGCTTTTTGTTTTTCTTTGTGTCGGGTCCCAATTTAAAAGTTAACATATTCCCTCCGCTTGTTTAAAAATTCTATCCATTCTATCCGATATTTATCATCTTTCGGCGTCCACAGTCTTTAGCCTTGGCCGAAAATTCAGGGTTATTTTTTTATGAGCCTGCAAGGACGATTGTAAAATCTCTTGCGGCTTTATTTAATCCGATGGGGTCATAAACCGTTTGTTTATCCTTCATTTCAGGAATTGACCTTTTAAGAGCGCTGATTGTGTCTGTCGGAAGGTCTAAATTGTGAATTGCAATATGGTCATGCCCAAGCTTGCTTCCCTCTTTTAAATTTACATTGAAGCCGTTTTTCTCTAAATCTTCTTTTAAATCCTGCGCTTTTGATTCCTGGTTTGAATTGTATAAAATGCCGACAGTTAAAGGGCCGTTTGGCGCTTTTGGCTTATCTCTGTATACAAGACGGTTTATAATTTCCTGGGTTTTTCCGGGGTCTAAAATCCAATAGCTTATGCTTCCGCGCTGGGACGGAGATCCGGGAAGTGTTGCCACCTGAACCGTTGACATATCAATCCCTTTTGCAAGGGCGGCATATTGGGAAAGTTCATAAACAGAAAGGTCTGTTAAAATATATTTTGGCATCACCTTTAAAACTTCGGGGATTTTAACCAAAACTTGCGGGTCTTTAAGCCTTGCGCCAAGCGCATTAAAGAACCACTGCTGACGGCGGATTCTTCCGATATCGCCAAGGGCGTCTTTTCTAAATCTCATATACCCTTCAGCTTCTTTTCCTGTTAAAACCCTCTCGCCTTTGGGGAGGTTAATATGAAGCCCTGCGGTTGAATCGTTATAATACATATCTTTTTCGATATAAATCGGAAGGCCGCCGATTGTGTCTATAAACTTAACAAGCCCCTGGTTTGAAAGCACAATGTAATGGTCCACACGAACGCCGAAGGTTTCTTCCACGGTTTTAACGGTTAAATCTATTCCGCCGTATGCAAAGGCATGGTTTATTTTATCGGGTTTTGTTCTGTCTGCGATGAAAACCTTGCTGTCTCTTGGAATTGAAATAACGTTAACGTTTTTGCCGTGCGGTGCGATGCTCACTAAAAGCATGGCATCGGAGCGGTTTCCTTTAAAAGGGTCTTCGTTTTCTGAAACATCTACGCCCATAACAAGGATATTTTGCCTCCTTGGGGAGAAAGGAAGGGAAAATTCCACTCTTTTTTCAGGGTCCACAACTTTTTCTGCCAAAGACCCCACATCCCCTAAAAAGTTTGCAACATCGCTTCTGTATAAAACAACGGCAACAATTGTAAGGATTAAAAGGCTTCCAAAGAAGGACCTAAAGAAGCTTCCCGCTAAACTCTGGTTTGAAGATTTCCTCCTCACGGGCTTTATTGCAGGCCTATATGCGTTTTTTGGATCATATAACTGATTCATATATATTTACTCTTTGAGTTTTTTAAACTATAGTTTTACCAAAAGATTATACTTTAAAAATAATCAGTTGCAAAACAAATTAATTAAATGTTACTATTTTATTGTAAAACAAAAGGACTTGGTGATTTTTTATGGAAAACTTTTTAAAATTTAAAAACTTTAAATCGGGTTTTGTGCTAATGCCGCTGTTGTTTGGAATTTTTGCATTTAGTGCTCCCGCATTTTGCGCAGATGAAATCGATGTTAAAACCCAGGCCTATGCGCTTTACAATACAAACAACGGCACAGAAGCCCTGAAGCTTTTGAACAATCTTCCTTTGGATAAAAAAGATGAAGAGGTTTTTGTCATTATTGCAAATATTTATGAAGACAAAAAAGATGTGGATAAAGCTGTTGAAAACTTAAACAGGGCCTTAATTTTAAACCCCGAATATTACAAAGCATATTACAATTTAGGAAGTATTTTCCTTGAAAAAAAGGCATACGAGCTTGCAGAAAAGAATTTGCTTCTTGCAATTAAATATAATAAAGAATTTCCGTATTCCTATTATAATTTGGGAACGCTCTATTTAAGAACGGGTGAATATGAAAAGGCAAAGAAAAATTTAATCAAAGCAATATATTTAAAAAATGACGATAAAGATTTCTATTTAAACCTTGCTTATGCTTATAAATTTTTAAACAAAGAAAAAGAATCCAAAAAAATGCTTGAAATTTACAATGGCGCAAGCAAGGATGCAAAATAAAGGATAATAAAAATGACCACAGTTGATGTTAAAGACCCAAAAATTAACGAAAAAGAGCTTTTAAGGCTATATAACCTTCCTTTGGAAGAACTTTTAAACGAGGCAAAAAAATATAATTCAGACACGGTTGAATTTTGTTCGCTAATTTCGGCCAGGACCGGAAAATGCTCAGAAGCCTGCAAATATTGTGCACAAAGCGCACATCATATGACAAATATTTTTACACACCCTTTGGTAAAAATTGAAGATGTTATAAAAACGGCCAAAGAGGCCAAAGAAAACGGCGCAACCCGTTTTGCAATCGTAACTTCAGGCAGGGGGCCGACAAAGGCGGATATGCCCATAATGTGTGAGATGATAAAAGAAATAAATAAACTGGGCTTGAAAAGCTGTGCCTCCCTTGGGCTTTTAACGCAAGATATGGCGTTTCAATTTAAAGAGGCTGGTCTTGTTCGATATCACCACAACATAAATACATCAAGAAGTTATCACCCTGAAATTACCACCACACATACGTTTGAAGACAGAATTCAGACAATTAATTTTATAAAAGAGGTGGGGATTGAAATCTGTTCCGGGGTAATTATCGGAATGGGCGAAAGTGTTGAGCAGAGGGTTGAAATGGCAATGAATTTAGCTGAAATCGGCCCAAATTCAATTCCTGTAAACTTTTTAACCCCCATAAAAGGTACTCCGTTTGAAAATTACGGGGATAAGATTGATGAAGAACACATTTTAAGGACACTTTCGGTGATTAAAATTGCAAATCCAAATTCTGTTGTTCGTTTTGCGGGCGGAAGAAAATTGAGGCTTTCTGCTGAAAACAGGGAAAAAGCGCTAAATTATGCGGTAAATGGGATTTTAATCGGCAATTACCTTACAACAATTGGGATTGAGCCCAAAGAAGATATTGAAATGCTTGAAAAACTGGGGAAAAAGCTTTATGTATGATTACATTAAGGGGCAGTTGGTTTTTAAAAACTCGGACACTGCCGTGATTGAAAACAACGGCATCGGGTACAAATTTCTTATAAATGCAAGAACGGCCTCTCTTTTGGGGGATGTTTCCTCTGAAAATGCAAGCGCTGAGGCTATTTTATACACAAAGCTTATCCACAAAGAAGACACGATGTATCTTACGGGGTTTAAGCACAAGGAAGACAGGGCGATATTCGACATTTTGACCTCGGTTTCAGGGATTGGAACAAAGGTTGGAATGGTTTTACTGGATGAATTTTCGGGGTCTGAACTTATAAACGCTGTGCTTGAGGGGGATTACAAGCTGATTTCGCGCGCAAAGGGCGTAGGGCCAAAGCTTGCGCAGAAAATCACTCTTGAGCTCAAGGGAAAACTTACGAACCAAAATATTATCTCAAACATTATGGAAGAGAAGGTTTCAGGGCTATCAAGCGCAAAAACAAAGCTTTCCAAGGAAACAATTCAAGAGGTTCAGGGAATTTTACAATCTTTAGGCTACAGCCAGAATGAATATATGGGTGCAATCGAGCACTGTGCGGGGATTATTGAAAAAGACAACAGCGAAGAGCTTTTAAAAGAAACCCTAAAAATCCTGTCTGTGGGGTAGGGGGTTAAATGTTCCCTGTGCATCTGCTGTCCTCTGCTTAATTGCTGTCCAATGGCGATCCGTCATCGCAAAACTCGGGCTAAAATTCATTCAATGACCACCCGTCATTGCGAGGGAAGCGACAGCGACGAAGCAATCCAGAAACCAACACCGCTGAAAAAACTCTTTTCTACCATAGCTCCGCCTTCTTAAATATATTTTTTATACCGGGTCTGCAACACAATCAGAAGCTTTAAGTTCACCCCAATTGTACGACTTTATTGCTCGCAAACTCGCTCCCTGCCTCAAGCTAAGGAGGCAGGGTCTCAAACATACTCGCTTTATATGTTCACTAAAACCTTCTAAGATTGCTTATACTAACGGTATAAAAAATATATTCAAGAAGGTCCCATCCGCCTATTCAATTAAAATTAAACTAATAACTTCCAAATTCCTTATTTTTGTCATAAAATGTTAGCAGACAAAAGTTTATAGAAGTTTCAAAGGAATTTTAAGAGATGAACGATACACCCGTGGAAAATAAAAAAGAATTCAAAGATACTTTGAATTTGCCGAAAACCACTCTTGAGATGCGCGCAAACGCAACCAAAAAAGAACCCGAAACCCAAAAATTTTGGGAAGAAAACAAGGTTTATGAAAAAAATATCGCACAGCGCGATAAAACAAAAGCTTTCGTGCTGCACGACGGCCCTCCGTATCTTAGCTCCGAAAAAATCCACGTTGGAACAGCTTTAAATAAAATCTTAAAAGATATCCTTATAAAATATAAATCTATGTCAGGCTTCTACGCGCCATACGTTCCGGGCTACGACGGCCACGGCCTTCCGATTGAAAATGCCGTTGTAAAAAATATTAAAGGGGGAAGAGAAGCGCTGACCCCTGCAGAGCTTCGCGCAAAATGCAGAGAATTTGCCCACAAAAACTTAAAAGGCCAGGAAGCAGAATTCAAGCGCCTTGGCGTTTGGGGGAACTGGGAAAAGCCCTACCTTACAATTGACCCTGATTTTGAAGCGGAACAGGTTCGCGTTTTTGGGGAAATGTATAAAAAAGGATACGTTGAAAAGGGCTTAAAACCTGTATACTGGTGTGCTTCCTGTGAAACGGCTCTTGCAGAAGCAGAGGTTGAATATGCTGATCACACTTCGACTTCAATCTATGTTCGTTTCAAATTTGACGATGAAGCGGTTGAAAAAATCGGCAAACTTGTGAAAAATCTGCCCAATAAGAATGTTTACGCCGTTATTTGGACCACAACCCCCTGGACAATGCCTTCAAATATGGCAATCAGTATGCACCCGAGGTTTGAATATACCTTCTTTAAAAAGGGTGAAGATGTTTATGTTATCGCACAGGAGCTTTTATCAAGCTTTTTAGCGGATGTATCTTTTGAAGAATCTGAAATTGAGGTTCTTGGAAGCTGTAGCGGGGCTGAACTTGAACTTTTAAACACAAAGCATCCTTTGTACGATAGAAAATCTCCGATAATTTTGGGCGAACATGTTACCTTGGAAGCCGGTACCGGTGCGGTTCATACGGCCCCGGGGCATGGTCTTGAGGACTATGAAGTTGGCTGTAAATATAATATTGAAGTATTTTCTCCTTTGGATAGCAAGGGCTGCTGGACAGAAATCGTTAAAGATAAGGATTTAGAAGGGATCCCTTATTATAAAGGAAATAAAATTGTAATTGAAAAGCTTCAAAACGCAGGCGCTTTGCTTGCTGCGGCGGATATTAACCACTCTTATCCGCACTGTTGGAGATGCAAAAACCCTGTAATCTACAGAGCAACGCCTCAATGGTTTGTAAAGGTGGATAAATTCCGCGAAGAAACGCTGGATGCGATTAAGGGCGTAAAATTCATCCCCGCATCAGGCGAAAAAAGAATTTCAAACATGGTTGAAAACAGAACAGATTGGTGTATTTCCCGCCAAAGGGCCTGGGGCGTACCTATTCCTGTTTTCTATTGTGAAGATTGCAATGAAGTTATCGTAAACGATGAAACAATTGAAAACGTTGCAAAAATCTTTGAAAAAGAAAGCTCCGATGCCTGGGTAAAACGCAGCGTGGCAGAGCTTTTGCCCGAAGGCTTTAAATGTCCTAAATGCGGAAGCGTTCATATTAAAAAAGAAAACGACATTATGGATGTTTGGTTTGATTCAGGGGTAACCTGGCGTGCCGTTGTTGAAAAAAGGGCGGAAGAACTGGGCCACACACCTGTTGATATGTATCTTGAAGGCTCAGACCAGCACAGGGGCTGGTTCCAATCTTCCCTTTTAACCTCTATGGCAGTGAAAGGGCAGGCTCCGTATAAATCTGTTTTAACGCACGGGTTTGTTTTCGGGGAAGACGGCAGAAAGATGTCAAAATCCCTTGGAAACTATATAAGGCCCGATGATATCATTAAAAACTACGGTGCCGACATTTTAAGGCTTTGGGCCGCAAGCGTTGATTACAGAAACGACACCAAAATCGGCGATAACATTATAAAACAGCTTTCTGAAATCTTTAAGAAGACAAGAAACACGGCAAGATTTTTGCTTGGAAATATCTTCGATTTCGACCCTGCGACTGATTATGTTAAATATGAAGACCTGAAACCCATTGATAAATTTGCGCTTCATAAACTTAACAAAGTGGTTGAAGAAGTGACGGTTGCGTTTGATAATTATGAATTTTATAAATATTTCCAATGCCTTCAAAACTTTGCTGCGGTTGATTTAAGCGCATTTTATCTTGACATTGTAAAAGACAGGCTCTATACGGCAGGCAAGAAATCCCTTTCAAGACGCGCTTCACAGACTGTTTTATATGAAACACTTCAGGTTTTAGCAAGGATTTTAACCCCCGTAATGCCGCACCAGGCGGAAGATATCTGGCAAAATGCGCCCGAATGTCAAAGGGGCGGGGTTCAAAGCGTTCTTTTGACCGATTGGCCAAAAGCAAGGCCGGAGTGGAATAATGAAGAACTCGACGTTGAATTTTCAAAGCTTTTAAAGGTTAGAGAAATTGTAACCAAAGCGATTGAACCTTTAAGAGCGTCTGATGATAAAATTATCGGAAGCTCGCTTGAGGCGGATGTTTTAATTTCCGTTAACGGAAGCACGGTAATTGATGAAGCACTTCTTAAAAAATATGAAGACGAACTTCGTGACCTTTTCATCGTCTCTCATGCTTATGTTGGAAGCCATACGGGCTTTAGTTCCATAAACGATTACGAAGAAGACGGCATTAAGGTTTCTGTTCAAAAGGCGGCAGGCGAAAAATGCCAAAGATGCTGGAAATACAGGGAATTAAACGCGGACGGTATCTGCCCGGATTGCGTTGAAGCTGTGAAGTAATCCGGCAAAACCTGTTAAAGAATTTAAAAGACGGAAATTAACAAAAAGTTCCGTCTTTTTTAAAACAATTTGTGCAGGAATTCTAAGCATAGAGCCAGGATGATTCAACTTTTCTTCTTGAAACAAGCCCCGGAAGCACTTGTCCTCCGCCGTGAACATATTCGTTCATTTTGGATGCTGCAGCATCAACCTTTCCTTCTTTTAACATTCCTAAAATGCCTGATTTTTGAAGTGCTCCGCCGCCGCAATTGTATGCAAAGCTTACGAGTGCATCAAATTGGCCTTGCGAAAGCTGCACTCCGGCTGAATTTGCCATATTTGTAACCTGGTTTTCAAAACTTTGAAGGTCTTGCCTTAAAAATTGCTCCGCCTGAGCTTCTGTAATAGTTTGCCCTGCAGAAACACCCCCTGTGTGTCCGTAGCCTATTGTCCAAACACCTGACGGGCATTTGTATGCAGTGGTTCTGAGCCCTTCCCAGTTTTTTAGCGCATTTAACATTGTATCGCTTATATGGCCTGTTGAAGCACCGCTTTGAGATGCTGCGGTATTATTTTGTACGCCTGAGTTTCCTGTAGAAACTGTTGTATTTGAGGGTAAAGTTCCGTCGGTACTTTGTGTTCCCTGCGCTGCAACCTTGTTTATAAGCTCTTCTCTTTGTTTTGCACCCTGTTCTAAAATGGCATTTTGATAATTATAATTTGTTTGTGCATATTCATCCTGTAAGGAAGAGGCGGCATCAGAATGTGTTTTTATAAGTTCAATTGAAGAATTTATTTGGCTTAAAAGCATATTCATCGAGCTTTTTGTGTTTGAAACTCTTGCTTGCAGCCGTGCTTTTTGATTTGGGTCTTCTTCGTTTTTGATGTCTTCTAATAGCTTGTCAAATTCTTTTTTCAAAGCTTCATACTGTTCTTCATAGTTTGCTTTGATTTTTTCATCAGATTTTATAAGCGTTTCGAGGTTTTCCATTTCGGTTTGAAGCATCAAAAGCTCGATTTCAAGACTCATAGCTGTCTGCTGCACCTCTTCAAGGCTCATATTTTCAAAATCGATATCTACAAGTCCCGTTTCATCCGCTTTTTTAGCTGTTGAATTTAACTCGCCTTTTGTTTGAGCGGCTTCATTTTCACTTGCATCTAATTTTGTCCTTAAAACGGCATCTGTTGATGAATTTGTTGAACCTACTCCTAAAATATTTTCAGGCATAATATCTCCACACATTTTGTTACTTTTAATTTATCGACATAAATGTGTCCGGGGTTTACTAAATGTAATAAAACTTTACAAAACGTATGGAGCAACAAACAAACGTCGTAATTTGGGATTATTTTCCAATTGTTAATCTTTCCAAAAACCTTGCAAAGCGGGTTAAGGGGCCTTCTTTGTCTTTTGAAATTGAATCAACTAAGATGGTTGTCATATTTGCCTTTTTGCCGGCCAAAATATCTGTTAAAGGCCTGTCGCCAACCATTGCAGCCTCTTTTTCATCAATGTTAAAATCTCTGCAGGCAAGCTTTAAAACCCTTGTGTCGGGCTTTTTTGCGTTTGAATAAATCTTGATGTCGCACTGCTCTTCAACTTTTTCTATGTAATGTTTTTTGCAGTTGTTTGAAACGATTGCGATTTTAAAATTTTTAGAAAGCCTGTTTAAAAATTCAAGCGTTTCGGGGTAAAATTTTCCTGTTTTTGATTGCATAACGGTTGAATCCAGGTCAAAAAATATACATTTCACACCGCGCGAAAGCAATTCTTCTTCTTTAATATCATAAATTGAATTCAGGTTAAAATCAGGTTTTATTCGCATATTGTGCATTCCCTTTTTTCTTTGTCTTCAAAATTTTTAATTCCAACCGTCCGAAGAAGCGCCCAGTTCCACTCTTTTTGCCAAAGCGTTCCTTCTAAGCCCCCGTCTTCTTTAAATTCAACCCAGGCTTCATCATTTGTGTTTGCAAGTTCGTTATCTTCTCTTGATTCGTTTAAAATCTCTACAACCCTTGCGTGCGTTGAATAAGAAGGGGTGATGATTTCAACTTCATCCTGAAGGTGTACTTTGTTTTTAAAGCAGACTTTGAATTTATCTCCTTTTTTCTCTAAAACAATTCCGAGAAAATCTGCCCCTGCAAGGCCTTTTGAAATATCGTAGCTATAACTTTCCGTGTTATTATCCCCTAAAAAGAAACCGTTTGTGTAGCCCCTGTTTCCAACCTTTAAAAGCTCTAAAAAGCCGTCGTCTGCTGAAATTTTCCCATCTAAAACGTCTCTGTAGGCTTTTGATACGGCTGAAACGTAATAGAGGCTTTTGGTTCTGCCTTCAACCTTAATTGAATCCACTCCGATTTCACGCAGGTCTTTTACATATTTTACAAGGCATAAATCCTTGGGAGATAGAATATGAGAGCCTTTTTCATCTTCAACGATTTCATAATATTCTCCGGGGCGGGTTTCTTCTAAAAGCTTATAGCTCCACCTGCAAGGCTGTGCGCAGCCTCCGTGGTTTGCTTTCCTTTCGTGTCCCGTCATATAATCAGAAAGCAGGCACCTGCCTGAATAGCTCATACACTGTGACCCGTGCACAAAACATTCAAGCTCAACATCAGATACTTCGTTTCTTATCTTTTCAATTTGTTTTAAGGATAGTTCGCGCGCTAAAATTACCCTTTTTGCGCCTAAATCTCTCCAAAATTTCACGGCTTCTGAGTTTAAAGTGTTTGTTTGGGTTGAAATGTGGATGTCGATATTCGGCAATTCTTTTTTAACCGTGTTATACACCCCAAAATCGCTCAAAATAATTGCATGCGGGGCTGCATCTTTAATTGTTTCAAGGTCTTCATAAAGCTTTTTAATGTCATCATCGTATGCAAAAATGTTCAGGGTTAAATAAACTTTTTTATTTATGCGCCTTGCTTCATCCACGGCCACTTTCAGGTTGTCCCTTGTGATGAGCTCCCCCTTTCGCATCGTTCTAAGGGAATAATCCACCATACCGAGATAGCAGGCATCTGCCCCGAAGGCAAAGGCGTAGCGCATTTTTTCAATGTTGCCGGCTGGCATTAATAATTCAATCGTGTTCATACCAAAAATTCTAACATAAAAACACCCTCTTATAAAAACAAAGAAGGTGTTTATTTATCCTAAAAGCTGTTTTGGCAGAT
>CANSKM010000031.1 GCA_947647475.1 uncultured bacterium | reverse complement strand
TATTTGGGCTCCGGAACATACGGTGTTTTGAGTGCATCTAAGACTTATTTTAACAAAAACTTAAATGAGCTCACCCTGGCTGAAGCCGCTTTAATTGCGGGCCTTCCGCAGGCGCCGAGTGTTTATTCGCCACTTCAAAATCCTGAAATGTCTGTGCAAAGAAGAAATCAGGTTTTAAGAAGGCTTTATAAAACAGGCTACATCACAAAAGAACAGTATGAAAAAGCCAGAGACGAAGAACTGCATCTGAACAATAAATCAAGAATTTATTCTTTCAACAAAGCTCCTTATTTTATCGACTTTGTTTTAAGGGAACTTGAATACATCGGTTTTCGTGAAGAAGACATCTCTCAAGGCGGCTTAAAGATTTACACGACTCTTGATTATAAATCTCAGGAAGCTGCAGATAATGCTATAAATACTCGTTTAAATGCCGCAAAATTAACAGGCGACAAAACCCAAATGGCTCTGTTTTCATTCTCCCCCACAACAGGAAAAATTTATGCTTATGTCGGCGGGAAAAACTATGAAAAGAGCCAATATGACAGAATTTTAAATGCTGTAAGGCCTCCCGGGTCTTCATTTAAGCCATTTGTATATGCAACGGCACTGCAGCAGGGTGTAAAGGTTAATGATATTGTAAATGATGCCCCTGTTTCTTTTGGCAGATGGGCTCCAAGAAACTATGGCGGCAAATACAGAGGCAAGATGCCGGTATGGCAGGCGCTTGCTGTTTCATCAAACGTTGTTGCTGTTAAAATGATTGAAAAGGTTGGCGTTCCAAATGTTATTGCAACCGCAAGAGAAATGGGTATAACAACGCATTTGCAATCCGATATGACAATTGCACTCGGCTCAAACGGTGTTAAATTATACGATATGGTAATAGCCTATGGTGCATTTGCAAATGGTGGTTTCAGGGTTCGTCCGTATGCTGTTGAAAGGGTTGAAAATTCCCGCGGGGTTGTGATTTATGAAAACCCCGGGCCAAAGAATGTCAAGGTTATAAGTTATGATACGGCGGCAGGGATGACCTATATGCTTCAAAAAGTAGTTGAAGTGGGTACCGGTCGTGCTGCAAATATCGGAAGAGCGGTTGCAGGAAAAACAGGTACTACTGATGATTACAGGGATGCTTGGTTTGTCGGCTATACACCTGATATCGTTGCAGGTGTTTGGCTTGGAAATGACAACAACTCTAAACTTCCAGGAATTACGGGTGGTTTAATGCCGGCACAGGTTTGGGCTGATTATATGAAAGTTGCGCTCAAAAATTACCCAAATTCGGTGTTTGATTATCCAAAGCCTGATACAAGCGGCTCTGAGGCTGTTATTTTAGATGAGCCTACAGAAAAAATGGAAGATGACGATGATATCCAGATTGATGAAAATATGAATGTGCCGCTTCCGGGTGAAGATTCTTCTGTTTCAAACAAAGATAAAAATGCAGATGATGCAGATAAAAAAGAGAAAAAACGCCAAAAAGACAAAGATAAAGAAAAGGATAAGGACAAAGACAAAGTGATGCAGCCAAGTGTGCCAAGTGCGCCTGCAAACAAACCTTTTAATGCAGACCAGCCGCCTGTTCCTGCTTCAAATTCTGCACCCGTGCCTTCTGTTGGGGCAGTTGATGTGCCTTTGCCCGAGGGAAATTAATTTTATTGCTGAATTTTTCAAATCCAGGACACAGCGCACACCCTCAGCGTTGGTACTTGTATTGCCACCAACAGAGAAACTACCGCTATTCAGATTGCCTCTATAGTGGGCAGTAGAGCTCGACTCCGTGCCTGACCATATCAAGTTCGGGTAGCAGTAGTTATTGTTGGAGCCCGTGCAGCCGCTGGTCGTGTACCTGCACTGTATGGCGCCGTAACCTGAATCTCTGTCACAGAGCTTGTCCGTATTTCTTTTAGTTCAAGAAATCCAAATCCAGGACACAGCGCACACCGCGGGCATAAGTAGGGGTGCCAGTTTCAACCGTAAATGTGCCACTATTCAGGTAGCCCCTGTAATAGCTGCTTCCGCTTGCTGTGCCTGACCATACATTGTTCGGGTTGCAGTTGTCTGTATTTGACACCATTATCAAATCCAGGACACAGCGCACACCAAAGGCGAAGGTAATTGCCCTGTCAGTCTCCTGATTGAAAGTACCACTATTTAAATATCTGTCGTAGTATCCGCTACCACTGACTGTGCCGGACCATACGATATTCGGGTAGCAGTTGTTATCGTTGGAGCCCGGGCAGCCGCCGTAGTTAGGGTTGCACTGTAAGGCGCTCCATGTTTTTCAATGTGCTGCTGTGTCTAAAATATGGTGGGTAATTTGGCCTGATAACATAAACTTTATCAAACGGTAGCTGAAATTTTTCAGCCTTGAACCGTGAAAACCACGGCCCCAACTGACGATTTGAATCCTTCATCTGCTAAAACCCGTGAGCCTTAGCACTCTTAAAGGTATATCATATAAAAAATGATACTCAAAAACTGTGATCCGGGGCAATTATATTAAGATTTTATCAACAATTTTTGAAAAATCTTTCCCGCCTTGCTCAATGATATCAAGGATTTTCACCTCATGGCCAAGCTTTCCGCCGAATTGAGCGCTGAATTTTTCTATTAATTCGGGCGCTGTTGTAATGGCCGGGTCATCGGTTTCTTTTGGGTAGTTTGAAATCACAACGCCCAAAATCTCAATTTCTAAATCCTGAAGCGCTTTTATTGTCAAAAGCGTGTGGTTGATTGTGCCTAAATCCGGCCTGGCAACAATGATTACGGGAAGGTCTAATATTTTTATGACATCAGACATTAAAAAATCTTTACCTGCGGGGACAAATAATCCGCCTGAGCCTTCAACCACAACAGTTTCACAGGTTTTTTCAAGCTCTTTATAATCGTCTAAAATTTTATCAAGACTAATTTTAATTCCGTCGATTTGGGCTGAAATTGAAGGAGTGCAGGGGGTGTTTGTGACATAGGAATTTTTTACAATCAAACCGCCTGCGGAACATTTAAAATCAGGATTTTTAATGCCTGATAGCACATTATCGGCATCAGATGGGATATTTAGGATAATTCCGCTTTGCAGAGGCTTAAAATATCCTGTTTTTTGGCCTCTTTTTACGAGCTCTTTTACTATCCCCTTTGAAACATAGGTTTTTCCGACATCTGTATCTGTTGCTGTTATAAAAATGTTCATAAAATTTCTCCAAATGAAACGATTAATCGTTTCAAAACGATTTTACATCTTTAAAAATCAGAGTAAATACTTTTCCAGTGCGGATTTATCAAAAATTTCAATGCTATGTTGATTGTGGATAAAAACAAGGCAGGAAATTAAAGATTTAAACAGTGAAAACTCGGTCCTATCAAACCTTCTGCGCAAATCTTCCATATTATCCGCAAGAAATTCCGTAATCAGAGTTTTGTTTTTCATGCTTAAAGATGTTAAAAAATCGAGACCTTCTTTTGTTGAAATTCCTTCAAAATAGACAATATCCGGGCTTTGAAACTCAATAAACCTCATTGCCCTGTCCATATTGAACCCGACACTTTCGTTTAATTCGCACTGCAAAGTGTTTTCAAGCTTATATTTTGCAACGGATTCAAGGGTCATCGCTATTGAATTTTTGGGTGTTAAATCATTTAAAATTGAATAAACAAGGTGTGTTTTGCCGGATAAGGCCCCGCCTGAAACAAGAATGATGCCCGGGGTGTTTAGCATGCTTTTTAAAATATCCACCTTTTCTTTATCAGGAATTAAAGTTTCAATTTTTTTTGGCGGATGATAAATTTTAAGTAAAATCCTTTCGCCGTTTATTGTAGGGAAAGCGGAAATGCTTGCAGTAAGGGCAATTGAATCAACATTAAAATTTAATTTGCCAAGCTGAGGCACTTCAGAAACCGTAGGATCCAAGGAACATAAGGATTTTAGCATTTGAATAAACGGGTTAATTAAAAGTGATGGGATTGCCCCTGTTGAATAGTGCTCTCCCTGCTTTTTAAAATTAACGGACAAGCCTTCTTCGTTGTGTTCAAAGTAAAGCTCGTGTACATTTTCTTTAATTGCATGTTTTAAAATGGCGCGGAAAAGGTTTTGAAGATGTTCTTCGTCCAAATCATCATTATGAAGTTCATCCTGCCATTTGAAATTCGGGTCTGTTTTGGTTTCAATGTCTTGAACTTTGCCCGAAGCTGCGTAATATTCGTTTATTTTTTTTAAAATGCTTTTTTCAGACCCTAAAACAGGCTCAATTGTTTTGTTTGTGCGCTCAATAATTTTATCAATCGCAAATAAATCCAAAGGGTCTGCCATTGCAATTGTTAAAATGTCTTCAATTTCAAACAGGGGAAGAATTTTATAGGTTGAAGCCTCACTATAGCTTATAAAACTTAAACATTTTTTATCAATTTCATAATCTTCTAAATCAACGTATGGAATGTGGAGCTTTTCTTCCAAAAATTTCAATAAATCTTTTTCCGAAATCATTGAAGTATTAATTAAAACCTGGCCAAGGTTTATATTTTGCACATTTGCCATCTCTTGTGCTTTTTCAATATCTTCAAACGTGATGATATTGTTTCTCACAAGGTCATATTTTAATTTATCTATGGTTTTGTTTGTTACTAAATCCATTTTAAAAGCCCGAAAATAACCTATTCTTTGCTTGTATATTTATTTATAACTTCAAGCACATCAGAAAATTCAAAGGGTTTTGTAATGTATTCATCTGCCCCTGTTTCTTCGCCGATGAGCTTGTCTGTATCCTGGCTTCTTGCGGTCACCATAATAATCGGGATATTTTTATATTTTGCATCGTATTTTAAAAGGCGGCAAATTTTATACCCGTTAATTTTTGGCATCATAACATCCAAAATAATCAAATCGGGAGATTCTTCTTTTGCAAGTTTTAGTCCTTCTTCTCCATCGTATGCTGAAATTATCTCAAACCCTTTTGCTTCAAGCATAAAGGACAGGGTTTCAACTATATCTTTTTCATCATCAACTATTAAAATCTTTGTCATATCTATATCCCCGGTGAATAATAGCCCTCTTCTTTTTTGTAAAAGGCTCTTTCTAATACTATACCACAGTCTTTAAAAAAGCTGTTATCAATGAATGTTTGAATTTGATTTATCGTAAAATCGCACACGTTTTTTTGAAGGTTTGAAAAATAAATTTTATAAATAAAGCTGCCATCCCTTGTTTCGGGTCCCTTAAACCCTGCTTCTTTAGAATTTTTCACCTGTTTTATAATGTTTTGTTCTTTTAATTTTTGAACAAGACTTAAAACATCTTCTTCTTTCCCTTTGAAAGTTAAAAGGCAGGTGGTGTCGTTCGTTTTCTTTGATGCGTTTAAATCAATCTCAAAGGCTTTAGATTCAGAATATACAGGAATTATCACATTAAAAGCAGAACCTTCGTTTTCTTTCGATTCTACCCAAATTCCCCCAAGGTGCGCATCGATAAAATTCTTTGTAAGCGTAAGGCCAAGGCCGATGCCGCCCGCGTTTCTTGTTAATGAATTTTCAATTTGGGAAAATTTATTAAATATTTTATGAATATCTTCTTCCTTAATTCCAAGCCCCGTATCTTTGATTAAAATATGAATATATTGCCCCCTCGGGTGTTTTTGCAGGGCTTCAATCGGGTCAATTAAAACTTTGTTGTCGATTTCATTTGTGTCTGCAATTTTTGCCTCAACCGTAATTTTACCGCCGTTTGGGGTAAATTTTATTGCATTATTTATTATGTTTGTTAAAATCTGGTCAATTTTTCTTTGGTCTGCATAAATTTCAGGAAGATTTTCTTCTTGTATCATAGAAAAATCTATATTTTTCTTCCTTGCAAATTCTTCATAAGTTTTTTGGGCTAAATCAAGCGAAGTTTTAACGTTATATTTTTTATAAACAAAATTAAACTTCCCTGTTTCAATTCTTGAAAGGTCGAGCAAATCTTCAATCATGCCGGTTAACCTTGTGACATTTTTCTTTGCCATATCAACCGCTTTTTTAGCGCTTTCAGATGTGCTTTCTGTTGACAGGAAATCCAGAGAAAGGTTAATTGGCACCAAGGGGGTGCGAAGCTCGTGCGATACGATTGACACAAACTCTGTTTTTATGCGCTCCAGTTTTTTTAATGCTTCGATATTCAGGTTTTTTTCATCATAAAGATTTATAATCCTGAATGGGACTGCAATTTGATGCATTATGGATTGAAAGCAAACGACATCTTCTTTTGAAAACTGTTTATTTCTATAAATTGAAATCACCCCAAAAGTTTCGTCTTTAACCTTTATTGGGGCAATTAATTTATCCGAATTTAAAAGTTTAATATCAAAATTTTGATTTTCATAAGAAGGTTTTATGAATTCTTCCGTTGAAATGTTTGAAAAATCTGTGTCGGTGCCGTTATTTTCTTTTGCGTATTGAACAATTTTTTCTTTTAAAACATTTAAAAGGGTTTCATCCGGTTTTTTAAGAGAGTGGATAAAGAGTTTGTTTTCCCTTGTGTTTGCACCTGTTTTGTTTGGATAGATAAGTGCACAGGCTAAATCAAAACTTAAAGTTTTTTCCAGGGTTTCAAACATAATTTCATAGAGCATATTTTTATCTAAAATCCCTGAAAGTTTCGAGCTTGTGTTATACAAAACATCAAGCTGATACAGGCTTTTATTCAAACCTTTGTTGTCTTCTTTAAATTTATCCACGCTTTTTTTAATTTTAAGATAAGAGTTTATAATCGGAATAAAAATATTTTTATTTACGGGCTTTTGAATAAAAGTATCCACAAAGCCTGTGAAATCTTCGTTTGAAAGCACAATAGAATTTTCGTTATAAAAAATTGCGATGAAAATATTTTCATTCTCTATGTTTTTAATTCTTTTTGACAAAACGCTGTAGGTTTCAATTTCATCATCAATTAAAACCGCGCAAAAGCCGTTTTCTTTTATATATTTAAGCGTTTCATCGTCGCTTTGGTAAATATAATAAGAGTTTTCAAAATTATATTCATTCAAAAATGATGAAATATTTTGCGCAAAGCCTGCATTTTTTGAAATTGTAAGAATATTTGTCATAAGAAAATTTTATCAGACATTATTTCCCATGACATTTTTTTAACAAAAGTTCATGGGGCTTGTTGGCGGCTTAGATTGCTAATAATATTTTTTGTACCGGGTCTGCAACACAATCAGAAGCTTTAAGCTCATTTTTATTGCTCGCGAACTCACCAATGCCTCAAGCTAAGGAGGCATTGGCTCAAACACACTCGCTTTATACATTCGCTAAAACCTTCTAAGATTGCTTATGCTAACGGTACAAAAAATATTATTAGCAATCTTTATTGCCGGTTTGAGAAAGTAAAAGCAAATAGCTACAAAACCGTTTTCAAATACTCACACAAAGAAGCTGTGTCCGATATCCCTTTTTCAAGGATAATGTCTGCTACGCATTTTCTGTTCTGTAAAAGCCAAAGCGCCTTGTCTAAATAATCCTTCTCATTTTCAGGCAAATATCTTCTTGAAATTTCAAAAATTTTCCTCGCCACATCATACGCACCCATATTTAATTTGTCTACCATATAATTCAGTCCGTATTTTGCGCTCTGCAAGCCTAAAATCTCTAAATCCTCATGGCGCAAAGGCTTTAGAAAATCAATAATTTCACCCATTGCCTCTTTGTTGTGTAAAATGCCCTTATAAAGCGCACAAACAGAAAGCGCACCCTGAATATTCTGGCTGTCATGGTTTCTTATTTCGATACAATTTTTCAAACGAACATCAGGGAAAGTTAAGCTTGAATGAAGAAGATAATCTTCAAGGGTTGGGCTGTAGTCCATATAGCCTCTTTGCATAAAATCTTTAAATGTGATTTTGCCGTTGAGCTCAATATTTCTACCGTTTCTTTGAATATATAACATTGGAACGTTTATAATCGCATTGATATAATCTTCAAAACCCTGACCCATTCTTGAATTTATAAGGTTTGAATAAAAAAGGTTGCATCTGTCATAGCCTGTATATTTCCAAGCAAGAGCCCTGAAACTTTTATATTTTGAAAGCTGGTCTCCTCTGATCGGGCTGTTAGCGTAAAAACCCGTTATAAAAGGGCTCATATAACAAGCTGTTTTTAATTTTAAAATGGCATCATTTTCAGATACATAATCAAAATTTACCTGAACACCCGCAGTTTCTCTCATCATAACAGGTGCAAGCTTTCCTATCTTTGGAAGATAATCCGCCATAATTTCATAACGCTTCTTTTTTACAATATCAATATCGGGATATGTTGTTTTGGGGTTTATTCCGTATGGTAAAAACGTAATATTGTAAAATTCACCAAGCTTATCCAACTGTCTTGAATAATGGTTTATATTTTCTAAAATATCATCAAGATTTTCTTTAGCCTCAAGGCTTATTTCAAACTGTCCGCCCGGCTCAAGAGAAATAGAGCTGAAACCGTTTTTTGCGCCTATTATAATATTAGAATCTACAATTAATTCCCAATTGTTCATAAGGGCAAAATTTCTTATAATTTCAGATAAAAAATTATACTGTGCTGGTTCATACGCCCTTGAATCAAGAGAAACCCTCTCATATTCAAGCCCGATTTTTAATGTTCCTTTTTTGCAATTTGCCCTGTAATATTCTTCAATCTCCCTTTTTGTTACAGGAAGTGCCAAGATTTTTTCAATTTCTGAACGTAATGTGTTTTGCATAATCTGATATTACCATAAACTAATTTTTATGCTTTTGGCTTTTTGGGTAATAATATTTGTTCTCTTAACTATAACGCCTGTGAATATTATTTTTGCTATAATAATTTTTATGGAAAATAAAAAAAGAAAAACCACGTTAAAGCATGCAGGCATGGCTAAATTTCAAAAAGATGCGCCAAAAAAAACTGTGCTAAAAAAGGCAGGCTTTAAAGAATCGGGTTCTCAGGTGCCGGGCCTTCAAGAGACAAACCCCCAAAAAGCAAATTATATTTTAAGGGCAAAAAGATTCAGGGCAAAAAAACGCCTCGGGCAAAACTTTTTAATCGAGCCTGAAATTGTTGAAAAAATAACATCAAACGTTGAAGCGGAAGATGTTGTTCTTGAAATCGGCCCCGGCTTAGGGTTTGTGACAGAAAAACTTGTTAATTTGGCAAAAAAAGTTGTCGCGGTTGAATTGGATGAAGATGCAATCAAGGTTTTAGAAAAAAACCTTGGGAAAAAAGAAAATTTCACCCTAATTCATTCGGACATTTTAAAAACAAACTTAAAAGACATCTTTAAAGAAGAATTTGAGCATGGCAAAAAAATTAAAGTCGTGGCCAATATTCCATATTATATAACATCCCCCATTATTGCCCATTTATTAGGGGAGATTGATGAAATTAACAACGAAAACCGTAATATGATTGATGAAATCATTCTTATGGTTCAATATGAAGTGGCTTTAAGGCTTGTTGCAAACGAAAAATCTCCAAATAAAGAATATGGCATGCTGTCTATTTTGGCGCAGTTTTGGGCGGATTGCAACATCATTAAAAATGTTTCAAAAAGATGCTTTATGCCAAGCCCAAAGGTGGACAGTGCCATTTTAAAAATAAAAATTAACGATGCACCGAAATGCGAAATTACACCTTTTTTAAAAAGGACAATTAAAGCTGCGTTTTCAGGCAGGCGCAAAAATATTAAAAATTCACTTCAAAACGCAGGGTTTTTAGAGGTTGAAAAAGCCTTGAACGAAGCCGGGTTTGAAGTTCAAACAAGGGGTGAAAAACTTTCAATTGAAGATTTTTGCACTTTATCCAAAGCTTTGTATAAATATAATCCGCCTGTTAGTGGAAAGGAAGCCTGAGGCATGCTGAAAATTAAAGTCAAAGCTCCTGCTAAAATAAACCTGACATTAAAGGTCGGGAAAACCCGCCCTGATGGTTTTCATCCGATTGAAAGCGTTATGACGGCAATTGATTTATTTGATTATATTGATATCGAAGTTGTACAAAAGGATGCTGCAGAGCATGCTTTAAAAGAAGAGGTTCAGGCATGCCCTAAAATTAAAATTGATTCAAATTCAAATGAAATCCCGCATGATGCTTCAAATATCGCATACAAAGCGGCGGAATTGTTTTTAAAAACATGCCCTGTGCTTGCGGCCAAAATTGAATATATAAATATATATATAGAAAAAAATATTCCGGTCTGCGCCGGGCTTGCAGGGGGTTCGACAAATGCAAGCGGAGTAATCTGGGGGCTAAATGAGCTCTATAACAGGCCTTTGGATGATAATAAAATAAATTCCTGTTTGGAAACCCTTGGCTCTGATTTGAATTTTTGCCTTGTTGGCGGCACAAAACTTTGCAAAGGCAGAGGTGAAAAACTTTGTAATATGCACCATGAAGCCATGCCAATAACTTTAATCAAGCCTTTAAATTTAAAGATTTCAGCAAAAGAAGCTTATCAAAAATTTGATGAAGCAATGGCGCAGGGTTTGGCTTCAAACCTTCCAAATGACCTTGAATTTGCGCTTTTGGCGCACTATAAAGAGCTTCAATATTTGCATAGCCTCGGGTTTCAAATGTCAGGTTCCGGCCCTACGTTTTTTGCAAAGCAGGCCTTTTTAGAATCCGAAACAAAAGAAAAACTGAAAAATGATTATCTAATTATTGAAAACCTAAAAACCTTTAAATACGGGGTTTTAAGGGTATAATTTTAACTTTTGTAAATGTTTTTATAAAAAACATGAAAAAAACGCTTGAAATTTTTTTTATTTGTTTTAAATTAATAGTTACGGATGTGACACGCATTCAAAAACAAAAGAAAAGAAAAAATAAAAAACCTCTTGACTTTAAAAATTGAAGTGTTAACATCAGAAAGGCGATAAAAACGAAAGTTTAAAAAGCCAAAACCAATAAGTACATTCTCAATATAAAATTCGCAAATAGAAGCAAGGTTGAGCGATTAGAAGGTTGAATTAATCTTCTTGGCTTATACAAACTTATTAAAAAATTCAAAAAAGATTTTTTAAAAAATCGCTTGACAATAAATATTGAGATGCTAACATACTAATTACGGCGCGAATTTAAAAGTGCCAAAGATTTAGTAAGGAATGGTTCAGGAATTAATTAAAGCAAATTTTTGCTGGACTATTCATCAAGAAAAGATTTAACTTCTTGAACATTGAAAACTGAATAACACATTAATTACAAACGACAAATACCTGTTGATTTTTTTAAAAAAACAATTGGACAGTGCTTCAAGCGTAAGCTTGAAATTGAATTGAGTCATTCAGACCTTTGGTCTGTCAGACATAAATTTCTGACAACGGAGAGTTTGATCCTGGCTCAGGACGAACGC
>CANSKM010000030.1 GCA_947647475.1 uncultured bacterium | reverse complement strand
GTACAGATAAGGCCGAAACTCTTGCTGCGCCTGAAATTCAGGACATTGAACGTGCAAAAGAAATTGAACAAAATTCAAAACTTTATAACCGCGAATTACACAAAGGAGTTTTTGCGGTTCCGAATTTTGTAAGGAAAATTGCAGAAGATGCGTAGAGTTGTGACTACAAGCGGGTTTTCAGGGCCTCTAAAAGGCGAAACCCTTGTGCCGCCTGATAAATCAATGTCCCACAGAAGCCTGATTATAGGTTCCTTGACTCGTGGAAAAATTAAAATTTCCAATTTTTTAAAAAGCGCCGATTGTCTTGCGACACTTGACATTCTGGAATCGCTTGGCTGCGAAATTAAATTTTTGGATGAAAATACGCTTCTTTTGAACGCCGAAAATGCTTATATAGAGCCAAAAAAGGATTTATACTGCGGCAATTCCGGAACAACCATGCGGCTTTTAACGGGATTACTTTCCGCGCAAAACCTCGAATGCCGCTTGACGGGTGATGTTAGCTTATCTAAGCGCCCGATGAAAAGAATTATAGAGCCGCTTTCTTTAATGGGCGCAAGCATTAAAAGCAATGAGGGTAAGGCTCCGTTAACCATTGAACGCGCAAAACTCAAGGGAATTGAGTATAAAAGCCCTATAGCATCCGCTCAAGTCAAGTCTGCTTTGCTTTTAGCGGGGGCCCAAACCCGGGAAGGCGCAACAACAGTGCTTGAACCCCACCTTTCGCGCGACCATTCAGAGAGAATGTTGAAATTTTTCGGCTCTAACATCCAAACATTCAAAAAAGACGGGCTTTTTGGCTCTACCATAAGCTATAATCCCTTGACACCGAAGGACTTAACGGTGGTCGGAGACGTGTCATCCGCTGCATTCCTGCTTGTTGCGGCTTCAATCATAAAAAATTCGGATATAATTTTAAGAGGAATTGGCCTCAACCCCACGCGTACAGGGATTTTGGACGTACTAAAATCTATGAATGCAGACATAGAGGTGCTTTCCAGAGACGAAATTTCGGGCGAGGAAATTGGCGACATCAGAATTAAATACTCGCCGGACCTAAAATCGACAAAAATTGAAGGCGAAATTATCCCAAGGCTCATAGATGAAATTCCGATTATTGCACTTTTAGCCACACAGGCCGAAGGGACAACAATAATCAAGGATGCGGGCGATTTAAAAAATAAAGAATCGGACCGAATTCTTTGTGTCACAAGGGAATTAAGGAAATTTGGCGCAAAAATCGAACCAACGGATGACGGGTTTATAATTGAGGGCAAAAACGGTGGAAATGGCCTATTTAAAGGGGGTTGCGAGGTTGAATGTTACCATGACCACAGAATTGCAATGATGGGATATATTGCAGGGCTGATTAGCGAAAAACCCTGTCATATCAACGATTTTGAGTGGGTTGAAACTTCTTTCCCAAATTTCCTTGGAATTTTTGAAAACCTGCAAAAATAGCCTTCAAAACCTTGCGGCACAATGATATAGAATAAAAACTATGTTTTATATTGATAAAATTAACAACAAAAAAATCTTAAAAAGCAGCATCTTAACTGAATTTGAGCCTGTTTTTACACACCTTTTTACAACAAGAGAAAGTCTTGTAAAAACAAAAGACCCAAAGCTCGAAAACACTGCAAATTCAAACCTGGAGATGATTTTAGGGCATCTTAAAACAGATAAGAAAAATTTTTACAAGATAAAACAAACCCACGGTACAAATATTGTAATTAACCCCAAAAACACCGATATTATTGACAATACGGACGGTATAATAATCTCAAAAGCAGGTAGCGCAACGGTTTTACACTTTGCAGACTGCACACCCGTGCTTTTATATGACTCCAAAAACCACGTCGCAGCAGGGCTTCACGCCGGCTGGAGGGGCACAGCAGGCGCCATTTCAAAACTTGGCGTAAAATTGATGATAGAAAATTTTAATTCAAGTCCAGAAGACATAATCGCCGTAATTGGCCCATGCATTGGACAAGAGGATTTTGAAGCGGGAATTGAAGTGTATGAAGCACTGAAAAACACTATAAAACCAAATGCTACAAGCGCAAAAACACCGAAGAGCAAGCCAAAAGAAGGGTTTTTTAAATTTAGAAAAACACCTAAAAGCGAACTCACAGAAGAATTTTTAGGCAACACGGAAAGTGCAAAAGTTTTCCCTGACCTTGCAAAAATTAACGCGCAACAATTAAGCGAAGCGGGGGTCAAAACCATTGATATATGTCACTTTAAGACATATAAAGATAATGACATTTTGTTTTCATACAGAAGGGAAAACAAGACGACAAACAGGATAAGTATGTTTTTGAAATTAGGCTAAAAGCTGCAATATCAAGCTAAAAAACCACAGTATAAGCTAAAAGCCCCAGCAACAGAGCTATTTAAACAAATTTGAAATTGTATTATGGATAAAATCCACAAAACCGCCGGATGCCCCTTTGTATTCCATATCAAGGGCTTTAGCCTCATCAGAGCTTGCAACTTCTTTAATAGCGGCCATTGAAGCCTTGTTTATATCCGCATAAATCTTATTTAAAGCCGTTTTGAAATCTTCAAACTCGATTTCTTTTTCCTTGCTTTCTTCAACATAAGATGTCATTTTTCGATATTCTTCGATAGCTTCCTGCATCCACGCTGATAGCAAGTCTTTCTGGGTCTCAATATAGGTTACCATAATATCGTGCGAAGGGAAAATTTGAAATTTTTTAAACGAATTATCAATAACAACCATGTTACGAATTGTTAAGGAGCGCAAAAGAAGGCCCTTATAAAAATATTTTTCCTCGATATCTGCAGGCAAAACATAGCCAAAAGGAAAGAACAACTCCGAATTCACCGAAACATCGGTCAATTTGCCAAGAAGCTCTCTTGATAGGGTTTCAAATTGTTCCTTTTTACTTTGCAAAAATAAACTCCTGTCTGCTTTTTAGGTATCCTTATGAGGGTAAAATTTTAAACACCCTCACCTTGGATAAAATCAGTATATCATTTTTTTTCAATTTGTAACTGGTTATTTTGAATTATTTTTATACTTTTTTATAACATTTTTTGCGCCAAATGTGGCCTCAGGCCTGTTTGTATTGGACAAAACAATCTCTCTGTATTCGTTTTTATCAATATCAACGCCCATATTTTTTATATTTATTTCGACTTTTTTATTTTTTTCTTTTTTATACATAACCTTCTGAATTCAGGACCCCAAAGGGTTTTAAGAGATTTAACTACGGCAGAATTTTATCTGCAACGGTAAATAAAATCGTTAAATCATCTTTTTCAACTGCAGCATAAATTGCATTGTAAATTTCCTTAATATCCGCATCATTTGGGTTTTTAAGCGCAACAGGAAGCAAAATATCATCAGTTTTTTCAACCTCAATAAACCCTTTATTCAAAGAAAGAAATTCTTTATAATTTTCTAAAATCTTGATATACAAAGGGTTTGGGGTATATGTTTTGTTCAGATAATACTTTGCATCACGGTTTAGGCCGCCTGTTATAAAATTAATCAAAAAATCAACCTCAAAAAAGCATTCATCGTCAAATTCCGTCCCAAAACAGGGATTATTTACGATTTTTCTGTTTTTAAGGGATTTTAAATAAACGCCCCAAAGCATACAACCAAGGTAGAAAGCGGAATTTAGCTCTATCGATTTTAAAAATTTAGGATAGAGAATTGAAAATTGAAACTTTTTTTGCTTCAGAGAGGGAATTGCGGAAAATGCGGAATAAAGATAATCAATATTCCCCGAAACCCTTGCAACAGAGCCCGAATACCCGGGGTCGAATAAAATTTCATCTTCTGATTTAAAATCTAAAATTGACATAACAGTATTTTAATTAGAAACTCTATATTGTGCAAGTTTGTAACCCAAAGTTAAAAAATGAGTGAATTTAAAAAAGAAAACGACAAAAAACCTTGCAGGCTGGAGCTTTTGGCGCCTGCGCAAAACAAAGAATGTGCTTATGCGGCAATAGATTCGGGGGCAGACAGCGTTTATATCGGCGCAAACCTTTTTGGTGCAAGGAAAAACGCCTGTAATACACTTGAAGATATTGAAGAAATTATAAATTATGCACACAAATTCGGGGCGAAAATTTATGTAACAATCAACACAATTTTAACCGAAAACGAGCTCGCTGAGGCAATTTCGCTCATTCATAAACTTCATAAAATTAAAACGGACGGAATAATTTTTCAGGATTTTGGAATTTTAGAGGCAGCAAATAGGGGGGAATTGCCCGATATAAAGCTTATTGCAAGCACACAGTGTGATAACAGAGGCTTAGACAAGGCAAAATTTTTTGAAAAAATCGGTGTCGGGCGGGTAATTTTGGCGCGGGAACTTTCCATTGAAAAAATCCGCGAAATCTGCACGGGCACTGAAGTTGAAATAGAAAGCTTTATTCACGGCGCACTTTGTGTTTCATATTCAGGACAGTGTTATTTAAGCCAAAAAATCGGCAAAAGAAGCGCAAACAAAGGAGAATGCGCGCAGGCTTGCAGGAAAAAATATTCTCTTGTTGATGAAACAGGAAAAATTATCGCAAAGGATAAATATTTATTGAGCCTGAAGGATTTTATGGCAAAAGACAGGCTGGAAGCGCTTGTTGATGTTGGTGTGACGTCTTTTAAAATCGAAGGCAGATTGAAAGATTCAAATTATATCAAAAACACGGTGTCTTTTTACAGGCAGGCGTTGGATAAAATAATAGAAAAAAGAGGACTTAAAAAGAGCTCGTCAGGAAAAATCTTTTTGCCCGAAAAAGCTTTAGCGGACAAGGTTTCGCCAAAGAATTTTTCAGCAAAAGACAGTGCCAAAACTTTTGAGCCTGACCCTAAGAAAAGCTTCAACAGAGACTTTTGCGGGTATTTCCTTGACGGAAAAAGGGGAAATATCTGGAATTTCGACACACCGAATTCTGTCGGCGAATTTTTAGGATGCGTAAAATCCGTTCAAAAAGACAATTTCACACTTGATTTTGAGACAAAAGGTACTGAAATTCACCCGCAGGACGGACTTTGCTTTTTTGCAAAAACAAAAGAAAACAGCAACCTTTGTGGCATGCTTGTAAATTCTGTTCAGGGAAATAAAATTTACCCGAATATTATGCCTAAAATTAAAGCGGGGACAAGGATTTACAGGAATAAAGATGCGGAATTTGAAAACATATTGAAAAATTTAAAGCCAAAAAGGCAAATTGGCGTGGAATTTAGAATTTTTGACGGAAAAATTGAAGCGCTTGATGAAGATAAAAACCTTGTCACAAGTGAATTTAGCACAAAAGAAAAGGCTAAAAACAAAGAGGTACAAAAGGAAGCCTGGCTTTGTGCCCTTCAAAAGACCGGAAATTCAGATTTTTATATACAGTGCGCAGAATTTTTATCGGATGAAATTTACTTTTTAAGAAAAAGCGAATTAAACGAAATTCGAAGAAACATCCTGGAAAAGCTTATGGCGCAAAGGGTTTCAAGCTATGTTACAGAAAAACAAGGGAAAATTACTCCTGCAAAATTTCCAGCAGAATTTGGCGATTACAGGCTGAATGTGCACAATGAAAAAGCAAAAGATTTTTATGAAAAATGCGGATGCACGGTTTTAGAAAGCTCTTATGAAAGCGGGCGAAAACCTTTCTGTGGCGCGCAAAGCGACAAAACACCAAATACGCAAAGCAACGAAACATCAAATACACAAAGCAGCAACATACAAGGCAAAAAAGCAGACATGCAAATCCAAAAAACTTTTAAAAAAGCAGAACTTATGCGCACAAAGCACTGTATCAGGTATGCGCTTAATATGTGCCTTAAAAATCAAAGCCCGGGCTTAAAAAATAACTCCCCTAAAGAAAACTCTTCAAAACCCGATAACACAAAAACCAGCACCAAAGAGCCTGTTTTATTTTTGCAGGATGAAAAAGGCGCAAAGTATCGTCTTTGCTTTGATTGCAAGAATTGCGAAATGGTGATTTCAGAGTTTTAGATTAATATTTTTAACACTTTTGTTAAGGTTTGTAACAAAAATACTCCATGCTGAAATACGGCAAAGTATATCGTTTTTATATATATACGAGGAGCAAATTGAACATTTGCGATAAAGAACAAAGGAGTAGTAAAAATGGGCGAATTTGGCAGCTTATCAGGAATTTCTTCAATCAGCGGAACAAGCCACGCTAAGCAAAAAGACTTGCAAGACACAACAGGTGTTGCAGCACGTTTCGACCAATCAGCATTCAGCAACAACAACATCGACCTTAACAAAGGACAAGTTCCCGAAGGATGCAGAGAACTCGGCTGGGGTTAAAATCAGCTTAGAATTTGTCTAATGTTACTTTGAGGCACGCGGTTTAAAAAAAGGGTCTCTCTCAATCCCTTGTTTTAAGCCTACAAACGCAAGAAAGATGGAGTTTTTATGAGCGAAGCAAAAGTGGTCAACTTTCTTCTTGCAGGCTTGCTGATTATGACAATCATTATGTTTTCGTGGACTTTTGTGTACATAAACAGTACACTCAGCCAAAGCGGCGCATCAGCACCGATTGTATCAGCATTCAGCGCATGAAACGGTTTTTAAAAAGAAGAACAAACCAAAAAAATATCTCCCTTTAAAAGAGGGGGGTATTTTTTTGTAACATTTTATAACATTATGCGGCAAAATCGGTTTTTGGCTGTCAAATGAAAATTATCAGGCTTTTTATATGTTTACGAAAAATTTAATTTACCGCATAAAAAAGGAAAAACCTGATGATTACAAAAATCGGAAATAATTTTAACTTAAATTTTAGGGCAAATAAGCCAAATAAAAACACGGAAGACAATAATATTACAAAGCTTTTAACGGCGCCAAACCGTGATACATTCACATTCAAGGGTCGCAAGGCAGATAAAACCGGGCCCGAAGATTTCCCAAAAGACATAGGAATTTGCGGAATTAGCGAAATTCATATCAAGGCACACCAGGTGGCAGATGAAGTGTATGAGCTTTTTAAAAGAGGCGAATATACGGAAGAGGACGGCTCCAGAGTTCAAATTATAAATTCAAAAAGCCAAATAATGTATGAATATTCTCCGGATATTGAAGCCACAAGGATTAGCACCTTTAAAGACAAAAAGCTTCAGGAAGTCAGAATGCCCATGCAAAGCAATGACGGCAGAAAACGGGAAATGATAATTAAGCTTTACGAAGACGGAGAAACTATCAAGCTTTTTGAAATTAAACGGGGCACAAAAAGCGGCGAAGGCACGATTGAAACAATGCTGACTTTTGATGAAAACGGCCACATAAGCTCTTTTATAGGATAAAGCAAAAAGAAAAATCAAAAAGTCTTTATGGCGAACGCTTTACAAGTTTTTTTGATTTGATAATATGAATATTACCGCATTTTAAGCATTATAAAGAAGCATTTTAAAAGTATTTGAAAAAGTTTTTTAAGGAGAAACGACATGATTTCAAAAATAGGCGCTTACATGCCGTTTAAAGCAAGAAAAGAAATTTCTAAAGATAAACTGGAAAAAACAATTAAAGACCAATTGCCCGCACAGGGAAAATGGATAGCTTCTGCCGTTGAAGTGACAGATGAAGGTTCTATGGATTATCTTGAAATTACGCAAGGGGACAACATTGCAAAGTTTGTATCGCGCTTTGTAGATGGCAAAATATTTTGCCAGGAAGAATCTTACAACGGAAATAAGCCAACTTTTTGGACCTTTGATGAAAACGGCAACAGAATTAAGCAGGAAGAGCCAAAAACCGAAGAACCCGCACAGGAACAGTAATTTTTGCCACACGCCCAAAAAGGGTTTAATAAAGTTTTGTAACAAATGCATAGTTTTTTACCGCAAAATAACAAAAAATTTAAAACAAAATTTTTATAAATAATATCTTAGAAATTGTATCTTAAAACGTGTGTAGGAAGGAAAATATTATGTCAACCAAAGTGGGCGGAATTGGAACAGCAAAATTATCGCAGTCTGTTACTCCGAAAAAAACAGTCTTTGCCAATGCGGCAATGAAAAGTATCGCGGAAGAAAAAGCTGATACTGTTGAAATCGGCGGAAAGAAAAAGATTAACAAAAAGACTGTGGCAAAAGGCGCAGCAGCACTTGCAACAGTTGCAGGCGCAGCTTATCTTTTAAAAAGCGGCAAGGGAAAACAAATTTTTGACTCCTTAAATGTGAGATTTAAACAAGCACTGGGCAAACCGCTTTCAATGGAGCAGGTGAAGGCCAATTATAAAACAAGTTCAGTCTTAGAAACAGGTTGGCACAAATCAGACCCGAAATATTACACAGGAGAGGTTCTTGCAAAGGCTAAAAATGGCAATGAAACACTTTTATCATACGAAGGCGGAGCTATTAAACATGCTATAACCAAAAACCCCGAAGGAGAAGTGGTTTTAGAAAAAGCATATGGGGATAGAATGATAATCGAATCGCAAGGAACAGTCTTTACGCCGATTACAACCATAAAATCTGACGGCACCGTTACAAAAGCCGCAGTTGGAAATTATGAGCTTTCATTTGCCGAAGAATATCCCAAATTTTCAATTGATTCCACAGGAAAAACACATATAGAACCCGGCTATGAAGAACTTCTTGAAGAAGGACAAGAACTTGCATCAGCAATTGATAAAATTAAAAATTATTTATTAAACAACTAAACAAAAAATTAAAACTTACAAAAACCCCGAAAGGTAATTCCCTTCGGGGTTTTTAATTCTATAAGCATATTATGTTTTTGCAATTTTTATACGGTTTTTTGTGCATAAACGGCCAAAAACCATACTTAGAGAATGCAAAAACTATTTCTTATTAACTTTAATAGCTGAATCGGGGCAAACAAGCGCGCAAGTTCCGCATCCGATACATTCTTCAGGATTCGGTTCAACCGCGGGAGTTTGGTAAATCCCCACTTCTTTAGACCATTTCAAGCATTTTTTAGGGCATTTTACGATACAAAGCCCGCAGCCTTTGCAAAGGTCTGTAAAGCAATACCAGTCTGCTTTTCCTTTAGCTACATTTTCAACTTTAAAGCCTTGATGTTTAACTGTTGTCATTATACACTCGCTTTCTGTATCATATTCATACCCATTTCAAGCGCTTTGTAGTTAAGTTCGCGAAGTTCCGGCTTAGCATCGAATTTTTTGCCAAGTGCCATTTCCATAGCGTTCTTAATATCGTCTAATTTTAGAACGTTTGTTGCGCTTAATAATACGCCAAGAACGATGATGTTGAATACTCTGGCGCTTAATTGTTCATTTGCGATTTTGTTTGCTTCAACCGCAATAATTTCTTTTGCTTTGCAGGTCGGTTTTGTTTCGCAAACTGATGAATCGTAAATTACTGTAGAATTTTCGTTAACGTAAGTTGAGCATCTGTCAATCGCTCTGTCTGAAAGCATAATTACGATGTCGCCTTTTGAAAATCTCGGTTCACCGATTTTTTCATCTGCAACCTGACAGAAAGCGATTGAAACGCCGCCTCTTTGTTCTACGCCGAAATTCGGTATGTATAGGATTTCTTTACCGGCTTCATAGCCTGCTTCAACAAGGATTTTTGCGATAGATTGAACGCCTTGTCCGCCTTCACCGGCTAATACTATTCTTGTTCTTGCCATAATTTTTACTCCAATCCTTCTCTTTGAACAAACTCTTTAACATCGAAGAATTCTTCCATGGTTTTAAGTCTGTCCCAAGTGCCTTCGTTATTTGTTATCCAGTTCAGAGGGCATATTGAAAGAACTTCAACAAAAGAAAAGCCGCCTTTTTCAACGTTTTTAAGCGCTTTTGTGAAAGTTTTTCTTAAACTTCTCAAGTTTGAAACAGAAGCTCTTGCAACATACGCCTTATTGGGGTCAACAATTGAAGCAACCATTTCAGCACCCTTTGCAGGTTTACCTGTCACTTCGCAGTCTCTTCCGTAAGGAGTTGTTTCTGTTTTTTGTCCCGGCATGGTTGTTGGAGCCATTTGGCCGCCTGTCATACCGTAGTTTGTGTTGTTTGCAAGAACGATTAACATGTTCTCACCACGAACAGCAGCGTTAACAAGGTGCTGTGAACCAATTGCAAGACCGCCGCCATCGCCCATATAAGCAATACCGATAGTTCCGGGGTTTGCACGGGTTACACCGTAGATAACGGGTGTTGTTCTTCCGTGGTGTGTTTGAACGGAGTCAACATTCATATAATTCCAGGAAAGAAGCGAGCAGCCGATGTCACAGCCGAATACTGCTTTTTCTTGAAGTTCAAGATCATCAAGAGTGTGGGCAAGAGTTTTTAAAATCATACCATGACCACAACCGGGGCAGAATTTGCTGGCGCCTGCTTCGGCGTTTTGAGCCTTCGCTAAATCCGGATTAACATCTAGTGTTTGAATCATTTATTTATCCTCTTATTTCTTTTACTTATTTTATGTCACGCCCTGCGGGATGTTTAAACCCGCAAAGACAAGTTACACGGTTGCAGGAGTTTTAACCATTTCTTCAACTTTGTGAACAATATCGTCCCCTGTAACACCAACACCCATTTTGAACAATGTTGAATAAGGTGTGGTTAATCCGTAGATTTTTTCTAATACCATTTGAGCTAATTGTCCGTTTGCAGATTCTGTGAACAATACTTGTTTTGCTCTTTGAACGGCAGCTCTTAAAGGCTTAACGGCAAGAGGTCTTAAAGTAATCGGTCTGAATAAGCCGGCTTTAATACCTTTTGCACGAAGTTCATCAACAGCTGTCATTGCAGACCTTGCAACGATACCGTGAGCAATGATAAGAACTTCAGCATCTTCTGCTTTATATTCAAGATATTCTTCAATTTCAGGAGCAATTCTGTCAAATTCTGCCTGATAACCGTCAAGAACTTCCATAAGTTCTTCTTCAAGGTTGAATGTGTTTCTGATGTGGTTTGCTTTTCTGTCAACGTCGATTTTACCGGGCGCTCTTAAAATTGCAGGAGTCGGTTCCATTTTGATGCCGCGTGAAGCAGGATCATATAATGTTACAGGCTCTCTCATTTTACCCTGGTAACCGTCTGCGAGCATGAAAGTCGGGAATCTGTATTTCCATGCTGTGTTGAAGGATTTAATCATATAATCGTATAAATCTTGGTGTCCGGCTGTTGAATAAACGATTCTGAAGCCTTCACCGTTTCCGCCAAAGCATGTTAATCTTGTTTCTTGTTGGGCATAGATAACTGTTGCAGTTGACGGGCCGCCTCTTTGCATAACAGCACAAACAAACGGAATTCTCATCATTTCAGCCATGCTCTGTGCATCCTGCATGATAACGTTTCCGGGGCCTGCTGTTGCAGTGAAAGCTCTTTTACCGGCTAAAATACCGCCAATAGTAGAGAATCCGGCTGAAATTTCATCTTCTGTTTGAAGGAAACCGGCTTCTGTTTTTGGAAGCAATTTACACCAAGTATGCATAATTTCGTTTTGCGGTGTAATCGGATAACCGAAATAGCATTCACAGCCTGCATTTATTGCCGCT
>CANSKM010000029.1 GCA_947647475.1 uncultured bacterium | reverse complement strand
TTTCTGTTGTGGTTAAAAATTCGATGAATTTTTTGGTGATGTTAACATCTTCTTCTGTTATAGAATGTTTAAAATTTACATAAATTTTGGAGCCTGTTTTTTTTGCCGCATCAATATATTCGCTTATGTATTCAAACGTTCCGCCGGGGCCGTTCGGGCCTTCGGGGGTATTTTTCATAAAGCGGTGGTGATAGACATAAAATTCCCTGCATTTAACTTTTTTTGTAAAGTTTAAAATGTCCTCAGGCCGCTTTATGGGCGATACAACAAAAATCTCTTTCATAAATCTATCCTATAAATTTACGCACCCAAAGTCAATGAAAATTTAGATTTCTTAATACTATGATTGAAAATTTAAAAAAATAAGTTAAAATGAAGATACAGACATGGGTGGCGCTAACACCCAAGCCTGTAACCCTTAGTTTAAAAGGGTTTGCAGCACGAGAATTATTACAAGTAACAGTAATAATTCTCTTTCGCTAATTTCAACTAACATTTTAACCTCCTTTCGTTAGCTGAAATGTTTTGTTGAAGTTTTTTGCCCGTATCTCATTTTAATGCTCAATAATGTTCCTCAAAATTTATGCGGAACATTATTGAGCATAATACAATACCTTATAAACCTTGAACACCTGTTTTTGAATGATTATTTATATCATTCGCACCACAAACCTATTTCCCGCTATTCCTATACCCTATTCCTGCGCGGTAGCCGGAGATGGTGTACATTAAAGGAAGCATGGGCTCAATCCATTTAAACCCGGAAAGCACGCCTGCAGTTGCAATATCGTCCGTATGAAGTGCCATATCTAATAATTCCGGTTTTCTTTCATCATAAAGTTTATTTCTGCGCCTGCTATTGTGGCTATACCTGCCATTGTGGCCGTTGTGGCGGTGTTTGCCTGCATGTTGCAAATGTTCGGCATTTTTTTCTTTGGCCCCGCCAAAACCCGCATTTGGCGCGATAAGCCTTTCTCTTTGCGCCCTGAAAACTTCAAACGCCTTGTTTTTGGATGTAAAAGTATTCAAATTGCTTGAAAAATAAGGGTTCCATGCCTGCCTTGGTTTGTTGTGCTGTTTTTTATCAAAAATCGGGTCTAAAATTTTCTTTCCGATAAAGTTTGCAACGAGGCTTCCGCCCATAATTCCCGTCACAAAAATGCCGCCCATAATAACCGCAAGCTTTTGCAAAGGGCTTAAAGACTTAATCACCCCTGCTTTTTGAAGCCTTTCTGCCCCAAAAAGCGCCCCGGCAGCACCCACATTGCACATAAAAATATTTGCCAAAAACTGGTATGCGCCTTCTTTAATTTTGTTTGATGAGGATTTTGGCGTGCTTTCCCCTGTAATTTTTTCTGCGGCAATTCCACTTAAAACTCCTGCTGCAACAGGCGCAAGCCCCAAAACGGAAAGTCTTCCTGTCTCTTCAAAAATTTCTTTTGCAGATAAATCTTCTTTTTTGGAAAAAAGCGTGTCTAAAAGCTTCTCTTTACCCTTTAAGCCTATATTTTCACGCCCCAAACCATCTGCGCCCATATTCAGCAAAATTTCTGTGTCTTTAACATTCAAAAGTCCAGTTTTTGCTTTGTTTAACACCCTTGAAACATCATCTGAAACATTGTTATTCGCTAAAAATTCATCCACCGCAGCTTTTTGTGTGTTTAAAATTTCATCCTTCCCTTTAACATTCACAAGGCCGCCTAAAATCTGCCTGCCTGCTTTGCCTTGAACCCCTGGCGTCTTTATTCCGAATGCGCTGATTAGAGAAGTTCCCACAACTGCACTCAAAATTACTGCATTTTTAATTCCACGTTTTTTTCTTTCTTCCTTCGGGGCATTAAATGTATCATAAACGCCATAGGCAAGGGCCGCAGCACCTAAAATCTTTGGGGTTTTGTCTTTAAGTTTGCTTATTAAAAGCGGCTGGTCGAGGGCTTTTCCTATGGCTCTAATGTTCATTAATTTTCCTTTTAAAATGCTTTCGGTTTTTGCTTTGGTTTTGGCAGCTTCATTCTTTGCCGCAGCTTTTGCAACATTTAAGAAACATTGTTAGCCATGGCTAACAATACAAAATTATAAACATTCAAAAAAGTTTGTCAACCCTAACAAATTATAAAGGCAGAATAATTTCAAAAAGCGTGCTCTTAACAACCCTTGAAACAGCAGATGTAGAGCCGTCTTTCGCCTTATAGCTTGTGCTCTCAAATTTTATTTCGCCCTTGTGCTTTTCAATAATTTTTTTACATATTGCAAGCCCAAGGCCCGTGCCTTCTCCGACTTTTTTTGTGGTGAAGCCCGCTTGGAAAATCTTCTTTTTGTCTTCTTCTTTTATGCCAAAGCCGTTGTCTTCAACCCTTACAGAGAGCTTATCCCCTAAAACTGCAGTTGTGATAATGATTTCTCCGACATAACGCGGTAAAGACCCTGAAGCAGCAGCACTCTCCGCCAGAGGAACCCCAGAAAGCCCGGCGTTTTCAACACTTGCCTGCTTTTCAATGCTTTGAATAGAGTTCATCAAAATGTTTAAAAACACCTGGTTTAACATATTCGGATAGCACTCCACAAGCGGAATTTCGCCATAATTTTTAGTCAATTTTATATCTTTTTTAAGCTTGTGGCGAAGTAAATTAAGCGTTAAATCCAATTCCTCGTTGATATTTGCCGCCTGGCTTGTCATCTCGTCCAGGCGCACAAAGCGCTTTAAAGATTGCACAAGGTTTGTAATCCTTTTAATCGCATCTTTGTCAATATCATTTGTGTCCTTTAAAATCTCAACAATATCCTTATCGAAGGTTTCGTTTGTTTCAAAAAAGCGTTTTGCAATTTCGTTGTTTGCACAAATGCTTGCAAGCGGAGTGTTGATTTCATGGGCAACAGAGGCAATTAATTGACCCAAAGATGCCATTTTTTCTGAATTTATCAATTGCAATTGGGTCTCTTTCAATTCAGCCAAGGCCCCTTCGAGCTCTTCTTTTTTATCAGAAACAGCCTTAAAGAGCATCGCCTGTGTGATTGCACCAGATATTTGCATTGAAACGCCCAATAGGAGCTCTTTTTCAATCTCTTCAATGTGTTTTTTTGTGGTTAAAATTACAACGATTGCAATTAAATTTTCCTTGCTCATAATAGGCAGGATAATCCTTGTACAGGGCGAATTCAGAGGGTCTTTTGCGCCTTCAAATTCTTTAAGACAGGTTTGAATTGAAATTTTATTGTCTAAAATATCATCTGTCGTCTGCTTGTCATACCTTAAAATTTCCCCTAAAAACGGCTTATTTTCAGGATATGTATGTTCAACCTCAAACTCTTCTTTGTTTTTGAGCCTTTTTGCAAAGTATGCTTTTTTTGCGCCGAAAATTATATTAAGTTCGTTCAGGGCAGTGTTTAAAAGGTCATTTATATCAATCGTTTTAGAAATATTGGTTGAAATTCTGTTTAAAAGGGCCATTTTCACAGCCTGGTTTTGGGCTTTTGAATTTGTGTTTAAAAATTCCCTGTTTTGAATTTTGAGCTTCTCATTTTCAGAAGACAAGCGCTCGAGCATTCTTTCTTTTGTGATGTCATAGAAATATAAAATTCGGTATTTTTTCAAAGAAAACGCCTGAATTAAAAAATAGAGATATTCTTTCTCATTTTTTTGATACATCCCGTAAAGCGTGAAATTCTTTTTTGAAACTATTGCATCTTTCAGGGGCGAATAGGTTTTCAGATTTTCACTTTCTAAAAGACAAAAATCAAAATAAAACTTGTAATCAAGCTTTTTTAGGGCAGATGCGCCCATATCGGGGTTAACATCCGAAAAAACATTTTGAAAGGCTTTGTTAAAATATACACCGTTCAGGTTTTCAATGTTGTTTTGAAGAGCACTTAAAACATCCTCGCCTGAAGTATCTGAGGCATCTGTGGCCAAAAAATCACAAATGATTATGGGCTCTTTCAGGTTGTGGTAAAAGCTTTTTAAAACAGTGCTCATAATTTTAACCCCGCCTTTTTAAAGGCACTAAACCTAAAAACCCGATGCCCCAAGCCTTTAGAGCATATAATCGTCAGATGCTTTTTTTACATAAAAACCAAGGCCGACAGATTTAAAGCTTGAATTTTCATTTTTAAGTGTGAAATTTTCTTTATTCAATTCATTCAGCTTTTGCCTTAAAGATTCATTTTCCGTTTTTGCACGAATTAATTCCACAACGATTTCATCAAGCCCGTCCATTTTTTCGTTTAAAACGCTTGAAATTCTGTCCACAATATTATTTTCAAGCTTTGCAAAGCTTCTTGAAACAACATTATTTTCCATATCATCAAAAGACACTAAGCCTGCAGCCTCCTCCACAGGCGCAATTTCCCTGCTTTGCGCTTTTTCTTTTACTCTTTGAAGGAAATTGTTTTCCTTAGTTTTATATAAAATATTTGATTCGTTTTCGATTTCTTTTTTAATATTCATTTTCTTAACTGCTTCTTCTATTGCGCGTTTTTTTTCTTCCTGAAGTTCTTTTGTGTGCTGGTAAAGTTCTTTTACTTTCTTCAGCACATCTATATCATCTTTTGAAAAATATATGTTGCCAAAACCGTCTTTTTTAGGCTTTAAACAGGCCTTTTGGCAAAGCGTGGATACTTCTTTCGGGTTTGAGTTTAATATCCTTAAAAGCTGCCCCGCAGTTATTATTTCTTCCATCTGATTAATATCTTTCACTTCAAAATTTTCCAACTTAAAATCCTTCTCGATGTAAAAATTCATGGGTAATTTATTTCACAACAACATTATAGATTAAATTTTTTAAAAAACTATAACTTTATTTTTCAATTTTTACAATTTAGCAAAAATTGTAATATTATAATATAATATTCAAAGAAGAGTTTAGGAAAAAATAGTCTATGCACGAGGAGCACAAAGGAAACCGGGGATATTTCATCACCTTTGAAGGAGCGGACGGCTGTGGCAAAACCACACAGATTGGCCTTCTTAGCGAATATTTAAACAAAAAAAATATTGCAAACATTTTAACCAGAGAACCCGGAGGCTCTGATTTAGGGGTACATTTAAGAAAAATTTTATTACATTATGAAGCCCCCGTTTCAAACATCGCAGAAACCTTTCTATACCTTGCAGACAGGGCCCAGCATATTGAATATAAAATTAAACCTGCGCTTCTTGAGGGAAAAATTGTCCTCTGCGACAGACACACAGATTCAACCCTTGCATATCAAGGATATGGCAGAGAGCAGGATTTAGAAAAAATTAAATATTTAAACGACATTGCAACAGCAGGCATAAAGCCTGATTTAACAATAGTTTTCGACATTGAAAGCGAAATTGCCCAAAAAAGGCTCGGGGGTGAAAAAGACCGCCTTGAGGCCGAAGGGCTTGAATTTCATAAAAAATTAAGGTTTGGATATTTAGACATAGCAAAAAAGGACCCCGAAAGGGTTAAAGTAATAGATGCAAATCAAAGTATAGAGAGGGTTTTTGAAGACACTCTAAAGGTAATTGAGGAATTTTTAAACGTATGAAAAGAAGTATAAGAAAAAGATTTTTAATTGTTTGTCTGGCGCTTTTAATTCAATCTCAAGGGTTTTCAAGCCCCCTTTGGAACATTGAAACAGGCGTAAATTTAATTAACAGCCAAAAATACGCAGAAGCCGCCAAATTCTTTGAAGGCTACGTTAAAAGCAGCCCAAACGATTCTGACGGGCACTATTACCTTGGTCTTTGCTATAAAAATTTAAACAAAATGGATAAATCTGCCTATCATCTTCAAAAATCTTACGAACTTTCAAAAAACCTTGAAAAGATAAGCGTTGCGCCAAAATATACAGCAGAAGCCACAGCAGAGGATGACTACCTTGATATGGCAAATATGTATTACGATTCAGGAAATTACATCAAGGCGCTTCAATATACAGATTTAATTTTAAACGTAAACCCTAATAATTTAAACGGGCTTATTTTAAAAACAAAAATTTATTATAACCAAAACAACAAAAACCAGGCAGCAGTGTATTTTAAAAGGGCGCTAATGCTTGATAATACGCTTTTAACATCAATTTGGGCGAAAAATTTAGGAATTACAACAATTCCAAAATATGACTTTGATTATTACAACACAAAAGGCCTTGAATTCTACTATTCAGGGGATTCTAAAGGCGCTATAAATTACTTTAACAAAGCAATTGAAATTAACCCGAAAAACGCGCAGGCGCTGAATAACCTTGCCCTTTGCCATTTGCAATTGAACGATTTTGACAGCGCAAAATCCGCATTGAACAAGGCTTTAAGGGCAGATAAGAATTTTAATTTGACATACATTAACCTCGCAAAATATGAAGCCTTGAAAGACAATGCGCTTAAAAAACCGGGCAAGGCAACAGGGGTAAATAAACAAAGAGAAAAATATCTTAAAGAAGCCCTGAAAGTCAACCCCAACAGCAAATATGCCTATTTGGAACTTGGAAATTTCTATCTTGAAAACAAAGATTACACAAATGCAAATATTAACTTCAAAAATGCAGTTTTAATTGACGGAAATTTCTATGAAGCGCTTATGGGGCTTGGCATCAGCTATGTTGAAGAAGGAAATTTATCTGACGGGATTAAAGTTTTAAGAAAAGCTTCAACAGTGACTGCCAATGGAAGCAAAAACCCCGATATGCTTTACTATTTGGCTAAAATTTGCATCGCAAACACAAATGTTAACGAAGGAAAAAATTACCTTTTGGATGCGATAAAACAAAGTGAAAACCCAAATTATTACTTTGAACTCGGGAAAGTTTATTTTAGCGAAAACGACTATTCTTCTGCCCAAAATGCCTTTAAAAAGGCCATGGAGCTTGATTTGGATTTTGAGCTTGAAGCAGATATTTACAACTATTTCGGGCTCATTGAATACAAAAATTTTGACACAGACCAGGCAATTTATATGTTTAAAAAGGCCGTAGATTTAGACCCTAAAAGGGCAATGTACCTATACAACCTTGCTCAGGCCTACAGAAGCCTTGGGGATAAAAACGCCTATTCAAAGGAAATTAACGCCATTGCAAACCTGAAACCCCGCACTGTGCAAGACTTTATAGACTTTTCAACAATTTATTACGACAAGAAAAACACCCCTGTTGCAATAAAAGTTTTGAACGACGGAATTTCAAAATTCCCTGAGGAAAGAAGCCTGTATGAAGCGAAATTAAAGCTTTTCCGCGCCACAAAAGACGCTAAAGGAATTAAAGACACAGAGGCCGAAATCCGCAGTAAGTTTAGGAAATAGAGCGCAATACAAGTGTTCGTTTGCTAAAACATTTGCGGCACAAGCGTTTTAGGGTAAATTCAGGAATTTGTGCACCTGCGGAATCAGGCGAATTCTTGAATATTTTGAATACAATTTCTGGAAAATCCCTGTCATATCAAGACTTTTCGAGATTGGCATCTTGGGCTGTAAAATTATTTCAACCCCATGCTTTAAACCCAAATTTGCAAGCTCAGAAATTTCTTTATCCGTTATATTTTCATCAAAAACAACCTTTACAAAAACGTTGGAATCCCTTGCCACAAGCAGGAATTCATCGCTTATTGAAAAATCATTTTTCTGCCCTGTGGCGCTTTCAAGCTTTATGTCCATTGCAACCACATCCACAAAATCAATCACGTCCCGAAGGTTGTAAGGCAGGCTGCCATTGGTTTCTAAGTATATTTTCTTTTTGAGTGAGCCTTTATGTTCCGCTAAAAAATCTCTTAAAAATTCAGACTGTAAAAGCGGCTCTCCGCCTGTAAAACTAATGGTTTCGGCGCTATAGTGTTTAATCTCATCAAACAACGCAGATTTTGTCAAAACCACAGTTTTTTTATCATCGGGAATATTTGTGTCACAATATTTACACTTTAAATTACACCCCAAAAGCCTTATAAACAGGTGTTTTTCACCGATACAAAGTCCTTCTCCCTGAATTGATTCAAAAATTTCAGTTATTTTGCAAGTTTTTTCCAATTTCTCTTAAAATCCTTATCCCTAGTGTGTTTTGGTGTCTAAATCCCTCAATTTTTCATACAATTCAAGCTCTTTTTTACTCAAATTTTCCCGAATGTCTATTTTTATAACCACCGTGTAATCCGCCTTTATGCCTGGCATTTGCGCATTTAAGGCTTCTTTTTTTAGTTTAAATCTTGTCCCCGATTTTGTCAAAGGCGGGATTTTAATCTTTACAAATTTCCCCTCCAAAGGAATGCTGACTTCACCCCCCAAAGCCGCTTGCCAAGGGGATATTGAGGCTTCTATAGAAAAGTTTTCTTCGCCGTTTTTGCCTTCTTTTATATTTGAATTTTTATCCGAATTTCCGCCAAATTTTTCTCCGTTTCCGCCGAATTTTCCGCCCAAAAATCCTTCAATTTGAATTAAAAGGTAAAGGTCGCCGTTTTTGCCTCCAAATTTTCCATACTCGCCCTCACCCTTAACTTTCATTTTTGTGCCGTCTTTTATGCCCGCAGGAATTTTCACGTTCATAATTTTGTGTTCCGATTTTTCGCCCGCACCGTGGCATAGAGCACAAACCGTTCCGTTAAAATAGCGTCTTCCAAGGCATTTAGGGCATTTGTCGGTATGAAGAACATTGATTTTCCTGCTTGTTCCTCGTTTTACCTCCTCTTTTGACACCTTTACGACAGTTTCAATATCTTTGCCGTCTATCTTTGGGCTTTCCGTACGGGTTTTAGGCTCTTTTGTTTCGTGTAAAGCCTGATTTTGTGCCTTTTTTACGGTTTCTTTTTTTGAAAAAGCTCTATTTTGTGCCTTTTCGCTCGTTTCACGTCCTGAAAAAGCAGACTGTGAAGGCTTTTTAGCCAAATTTTCACCAAAACCGACACTGCCATTTTTAAACTTACCGGACCCCGTATCTTCCGGTTTTTCGACGCTCTTTTTTTGAAACCCCAAAAACCCGCTCAGCATATCGTATTGAAGCCTCTTAGTGTCGTCTAAAAGCGTCTCCACCGCATTATTCAGGAGTTTAAAATATTCTTCGGCCTCTTTTGTTTTGTTCACATCAGGGTGATAAATCCTTACAAGCCCCCTGTAGGCGGCTTTTATCTCCCCTTTGGTTGCATTTGGGCTAAGCCCCAATATGTCGTATAAATTTTGATTTTTCATAAGTCTTATATGATTTTAACAAATTTTTCCGGATAAAAAAATCCCCTATGGTAAACCACAGGGGAAAACTTTTAAAGAACTATGGAGATATAGGAGAGAGGAGAAATATTTTAAGGGGATTTCCTTTGTCTATCAAGGGTTTTAGCCCCTTTATGTTTTGGACTTTATGTAATTTTTTGTAAACTTTCTTGTCTAAACCGCCGTTTTAATCTGTTTTACTTGCTATTCCAGGGTTTGAAGAGTTGCACGGGCAGCAAGAGCAAGTGCTTGAGCTTCTGAAATGCCCGGAAACTCTGCTGCTATAACGTTTGCCATTTCTGCCGTTTTATTTTCAAATTCACCCATAGAACCCTGAATTCTTGCAATAGAGGCATCATCCAGGTATTTTTTAGGGTCAATTGTAAGCGCATTGCCCAATACAGCCGCTTTATTCTGTGCTGCAGTTAAATTCATCGCGCTATAGATTGCTTCGCTGTCAACTTTTTTCCCGTCAGCGTTAACAGACGCATTTTCCTTGTTTTGAGCCTTGTTTTCATCTTCCTTTTTTTCCACTTGCTTTTGGAAATTTAATCCATAAAGATTAAGATTAATTTTGTCCATAGTCATCTCCTTGCTTTAAAAGTTCTTTAAATTCTTTATTGTTCCTTATGTTTAGACTATCGGCTCTCTTTTACTGAAACTTTATAGTTTTACAAAAAACCGTTACAAAAATTAATATTTCACCCTAAAACCCTTGATACATAAGGATTTTCATTAAAAAATATTTTTGCTGCACCAACTTTGGTAAGCTTTTTATTCAAACCTTTCAAAAATTTTATCAATGTTTCTTAAATATTTTTGATAGTTGAAACATTCTTCAATTTCGGTATCATTTAAGTGGCTGCGCATATTTTCCTTAAAATTTTCTTTATGGCTAACCCCGTTAAACGCATCCATAGCTTCATTTTGGACGATTTCATAGGCGGCGTCCCGCGTCATTCCTTTTTCTACAAGCTTTAAAAGGCAGCTTTGGGAAAAAATTATATCACCATATTTTCCGATGTTTTTTAGCATATTTTCCGGTTTCACAACCAAATTTTCAAGGGTGGAATTGAGCCTTTTTAGCATATAATCAGCCAAAATGTTTGAATCCGGGAAAATTACCCGCTCCACGCTTGAATGCGAGATGTCTCTTTCATGCCAAAGAGTGATATTTTCAAGCGCAGCAAGGCTATTAGCCCTTAAAATTCTTGATAAACCGGATAAATTTTCCCCTGAAATCGGGTTTTTCTTGTGCGGCATGGCAGATGAGCCCTTTTGGCCCTTTTTAAAGCCTTCTTCAACTTCTGCCACCTCCCACCTTTGCAGGTGGCGGATTTCAACAGCAACATTTTCAATCGCACAACCGATTAAAGAAAGGGCTGAAATGTAGGCTGCATGGGCATCTCTTGCAATTACCTGGGTACTTATTTTTGCAGGCTTTAACCCTAAAATTTCACACGCCATTCGCTCAATTTCAGGTTCAACATTTGAATAAGTTCCGACAGGGCCTGAAATTTGCCCTCTTAGCATGTCTGAAAGTGTGTATTCAAGCCTATATTTCGCCCTTTCAAATATATCATACCAGTTTAAAAGCTTAAACCCGAAGGTTATAACCTCTGCCCCAATGCCGTGCGAGCGGCCGATACACATTGTGTCTTTATGTTTAAAGGCAAGGGTTTTAAGGGTTTTTAAAAGGGTGTCTAAATCTTTCAGGATGATTTCGGCTGAATCCTTTACCTGGAGGGCAAAAGCGGTATCTATAACATCAGAACTTGTAAGGCCTTTATGGATATAGCCTGAATATTTTTCGCCGACATAGTTGTTCACACAGGTTAAAAAGGCGATAACATCGTGGTTTACGGTCTTTTCGATTTCATCAATTTCAGGGACGGTAAATTTTGCAGTCTTTAAAATGTGCTCGTATGCTTCTTTTGGAATTTGCCCAAGCCTGTAATACGCCTCCACCACGGCCATTTCAACCTTCAGGTAATAGGAAAATTTGCTCTCTAATTCCCAAATTTTTGCCATCTCTTCTTTTGAATATCGCTTAATCATAAAATCAGTCCTATTCCCACTTTCCGCCGTTTTTATTGAACAATTCCACGATGTAATCATCCGCAATTTGTTGATATTTTTCTAAAAGCTCGGCATAAATCGGAGTTTCGCGCGCAATTTGCCACCATTCATTTTTCATCGAATGATTACATTTCGGGTGGTTTGGCTTAGCATCCGTAAAATGTACAATTAAAATATCTTTTTCATCTTTTTTAAATTCAGGGTCAATGTGGGATTTATACTGCGTTTTAGTCCTGCTCCAAAACCAGGTTTGAATGTATATCACATTTCCGGGGCAAATTATTTTGCTTTTTTCATCAAACACAATATTTAAAGCATCCTGG
>CANSKM010000028.1 GCA_947647475.1 uncultured bacterium | reverse complement strand
GCATTTACAAGTATTTTCGACTCAAACATGACAACAATCATCACCTGCGTCATCCTTTATGTGCTTGGAACAAGCATTGTTAAAGGCTTTGCACTTACCCTTGCAATCGGTGTTTTGGTTAGTATGTTCTCTGCAATCACTGTTACCAAAAACTTTATGCACTTGCTCTTTGGCACAGGCGAATTAAAGCACCCTGTGCTCTTCGGGCTTAAAAAATCAGATATCCAAAATGCCTTTGTTGCAGTTGAAACAAAGAAAGAAAAAGCAAAATTCGGCGTGCTGGATTAAAAATCTTATTATAAGGGCCACATGGCGGAAGGCCGCAAAACGGCTGATTTAAAACGTTTTAAACAGGAGAAAATTATAAAATGGCAAACCCTAATTTAATGAATCAAAAACAGATAATAGATGTCGTAAAGTTTAGATGGCTCTGGCTTTCAATCAGCGCAATTCTTCTAATCCCTTGCGTTGCGGCAATTATATATTTAATGGCAACACAAAGTAACCATGCTCCCGTTAAGCTTGGGATAGATTTCACCGGCGGCACAATCCTTCAATATGCAACAAAGGGGGATGTTACGGTTGATGATATCGGAAAAATCAGAGATGATATGACAAAAGCAGGCTTTACAACCCCCATCGTTCAAAATATTAACAATGCAGGCGTTGAAGGCGCTTCCAACAACGAAAGCGGCATTAAAAACATAATCTCCGTAAAAACCGGGTTTATCGATGATAAAACAGGTGAGACCACAAATAAAATAACAGAAATCGTATCAGGCGCGGTTGATTCCCCTGAACTTGTGCAAACAACATCCGTTGGTCCGTCTTTAGGGTCAGAGTTATTAAAAAATTCTGTTGTAGCCCTTCTTTTGGCCTTTCTTGGAATTGTTGTCTATATTTCATTAAGGTTTAAAGCGGATTATGCTGTAATTACGCTTTTGTCTTTAATCCATGATGCTTTGTTTGTAATCGGCGTTTTTGCAATTATGTCAATATTTTCAAACGTTTATGTTGATGCGCTTTTTATCACAGCCGTTCTTACTGTTGTAGGTTTTTCCGTGCACGATACAATCGTTGTGTTTGACAGGGTTCGCGAAAACAACAGATTTTTAGCCAAAAAATATTCATTCAATGAAATTGTGAATGCTTCTGTTAACCAAACCCTTGCAAGAAGCTTAAACACTTCAGTTACAACCCTTTTAACATTGGGTGCTCTTTATTTCTTTGGCGGCTCCACCACAAAAGAATTCATTTTTGCAATGATTTTGGGTATTGCAGTTGGTACATATTCAAGCATATTCTTTGCAAGTGTACTTTTGGCCTGGGATAAAGAAATTAGAGATAAAAAGGCCGCTAAAAAAGTTGCCGCATAATAATTGAACAATAAGGCTTTGCTTTTTAAATTTTAAAAGAGCCGGCTTTTAAGGCTGGCTCTTATTGTATAAGGATTTTAATATGCACAAAGAAGTTAAAAAATATTCAACACTTGCACAGTTTGTCTCTGAAACCAGGGAAAAGCTCGGGCTTTCGCAAACAGGCCTTGCAAAAAGGTGCAATTTAACCGTTGAAGAAATCCAAGGGATAGAATCCGGGATTGAACTTTTTTTGTCTTCAACCATAAGACAAAAGCTCTCAAAAGGCCTAAAGACAACCCTTTCAGAGATTAAACTTTATGAAAAAAAAGAAGATTTTCATTTTGCAAAAAGCGCAAGCCAAAACACCGAAGAATTAAAGCAGCTTATAATTGAAAATGAAGGAAACAAAGGCTTTGCGCCCCTTTGCCCTGTTTGCGGGAATAAATTAATTACCCGCGTTGCAAAAATGTATGATTTGGAAGATAACTTAATGCTTCACCCCAAAGCCCGCTGCAGCCGCTGCCCATTCCAAATAACGTAACTCTTTTGAAAATTAAGGATAAGGGGCTCTTGGGAAATACCTATATCATCACCTGGGTCATAAAATGAATGGCGTTTGTATCGGCGTTTTTGGCGGCTTTTGCGTTTTGAGTGTATGTATAATCAAGACTAAACCTTAGCCTTTGGCCTATGACATAATAATTCAGGCCCACGGTATATTTTTGCACGTTGTCGTTTGATTTTTTTACGTTAGTATCAAAATTGTCATACCGAAAAGCCGCCTGAAGCTTGTCTGTAATATTGTATGCGGCGGTTGTGTAAAACCCTTGCTGCTTTAAGGGGTTATATTTTGAAGCGTTTGAACCGTCTGCGTAAGCATATTCGGCGTTTAATAAGAATTTTTTATATGTCCATTCCGTGTGTGCGCCAAAAACCGTATAGCCATGGTCCCTTGAGCCAGTGTTTACAAAGGCTCCCGCTTTAAGATTTTTAAACAAAGAAGGTTCATCTTTATAAAAAGGTTTAAAATTTATCATTCCTGCAAATTCAACACCGTCTGTAATGTCTTGCAAGCTCCTTGTGCTTGAATATCCGCCAAGGTCGTAATCTAAATATCCAAAATCCCCTCTAAATCTTGCCCCCAAGGCTCTTGCGTTTCCAAAACGCGATGCAATTTGCGCCCTTTTTGAAAACATAAGCCCGTATTGCCCTCTGCCTCCTTCATAGCCAATCGGAATTCTTGAATTTCCGATTAACACTTTGTGGTTGTCATTTATCTTGTGCTCAAAATAAACATCCGAGAGCTTTCCTAAAAATTTATTATCAAAATCATCTACATTTTTTGAAAAATTCGCCACCGCACGGAAAGAATTTTTGCCTTCATTGAATTTCACCTCGCCCCCGCCTTCGATTAGAAACGGATAGGTAAAATTATTCCCTTTCTCCTTAATGTCTGCGCTGTAGGTTCCTTGGAAGTTTAAAACGGGCGAAAATTCTGTTTTTGAAACCCCGCCAAATAATACCTTCTTTGGCCCGTCTATCGGCGTTTCAAAAGTTATTCCTCTTTTAAAATCTTCACTTTCATCAAGCGTAATTTCTTCAATTCCAAACGAGGGCAAAAAAAGCCCTGCCAAAAGCAATGAAAATGTCAGACATATCTTTTTCATAAGAGTTTTTATAATATCATAAATTTTCATTGAATGACAAATTTATGTTTTTTATGGTATACTTATTCTATGCTTTTTGCATTTATGATGAAAATCATAAAAAAGCACCGGGAAATTTAGGTGGGGCAAAAGCATAAAGACAATTTGCACTTTTATTTAAAAGAGCGGCCTAAAACCCGCTCTTTTTTAAAGAAGAAAGTCTAAAAGGATATGATACAATTCAACAAAAAACAGGTTTTGGAAAAAATTATGCCCGTAATTGAAAATACGGCGATGCGGTATAATTTAATCCCGCTTGAAGTTTCCCTTGAAAAAGAATCCGGGCACTGGTTTTTGAGGATTTTTATCTATTCATCCGACCACCCTGTTAATCACAATGATTGCGAACATATTACCCGCGGCCTTGGAGATTTATTGGATGAACTTATTCCGTTTAAATATTACCTTGAAGTTTCTTCCCCGGGGCTTGAAAGGCGTTTAAAATCTACAAAAGAATATGTAATCTTTAGAGGCCATAACGTTATAGTAAAGGTGAAAGAGCCTGTTGAAGCGGGGTATCCGAAAAAATTTAACGCCAAGCTTCTGGATTTTAATGAGGGCCTTGGGCTAAAGGTTTTAACGGAAGATGCGGGAAAAGAATATGTAATTCAGCCCGATAACATTTTTTCCGTGCGCCTGAATGATATCGACGCACCAAGCGGGGATTAACTGCCCAAAGACTAAAGACTAAAAAGTCTAAAACATATGGGCAATTGGGCGCAAAACAAAGATTTACAACTAAATAAAAGGAGAATAATATGATTAAGATTGGAACTGCATTATTTGAAGCCGCGGAACAGCTGGAGCGCGAAAAAGGAATATCAAAGGATGTTTTGGTGTCCTCTCTTTGCGATGCCCTTGTTGCAGGCTATAAAAAACATATTAAAGATAAAGACGCGGAAAACGTTGAAGCAATTTTGGATGAAACTGCAGGCGAAATTGGCGTTTTCAGAACAAAGCTTGTTGTAGAAGAGGTTGAAAACCCGGATACTCAAATTTCACTTGAAGATGCAAAAGAAATTGACGATGAAGTTGAAATTGATGATGAAGTAAAAATTGAAGTTACCCCTGAAAACTTTGGCCGTATTGCCGCACAAAGTGCAAAACAGGTAATCACCCAAAGAATTAGAGAAGCAGAACGCAAAATGGTTCTGGATGAATTTTTATCTAAAAAAGGCACTTTGATTACAGGGATTGTTCAAAGAAAAGATGAAAGAAACAATGTAATTGTAAACATCGGAAAAACCGATGCTGTAATGCCAACGCGTGAACAAATCCCCGGAGAATATTACAAACCCGGAAACAGAATCAGGGTCTTTGTTTTGAATGTTAAAGAAACAACAAGGCTTCCGCAGGTAATCGTTTCCCAGGCGCACAGCGAAATTGTTCGCGAACTTTTTGAACTTGAAGTTCCTGAAATTGAAGACGGCATTGTTGAAATTAAATCAATTGCAAGAGAAGCAGGGTTTAGAACAAAACTTGCTGTATGGTCAAACGATCCTTCAGTGGATTCCGTTGGTGCCTGCATCGGGCCAAGAGGTTCCAGAATTCAAACAATTGTGGGCGAATTAAAGAATGAAAAAATCGATATCGTAAGATATTCTGAAGACCCCGTAGAATACATTGTAAACGCACTTTCTCCCGCAAGAATTATCTCTGTTGATATTTTAGCGGATGAAGAAACAAGAAAAGAAGCTTTTGTTATCGTTCCTGATGACCAGCTTTCTCTTGCAATCGGCCGCGAAGGCCAGAATGTTCGTCTTGCTCACAGGTTAACAGGCTGGAAAATAGACATTAAGAGCGAATCTCAAGCGGCACAAATGGAAAAACAGGCGCAAAAAGAAGCTCCTGAAGCGGAAGATATTGTGGAAGAGGCTGCAGAAGAAGTTATTGAAACTGCTGAAGCAGTGGAAACAGTTGAAGCTGTGGCTGAAGAAGCACCGGAAGCAGCCGAAACAACAGAAGAATAAAATAATGCGCATCGTTGTTGTCGGATATGGCAAAATGCTTGCCGCTTTAATATCAGGCGCAAAGGCACAAAGGCACGAAATTGTCGGTGCGTTTAGAATTGACAGGGTAAAATATTCAGGTTTTACCCTGTTTTTCAAAGATATTTTCGCCCAAAGTGCTGATTATTCCTTTATTAAAAGCCACAAAATTTATGATATTAAAGGTGCATCCGTTAATTCAAAAGAATTTATCAATGAAATTAAAAGCCTAAACCCTGATATTATCTTGGTTGGAAGCTGGTCTGAAAAATTCGGGGCAGAAATTTTAACCTTACCAAAATTCGGCGTTGTGAATTGCCACCCTTCGCTTTTACCCAAGCACAGGGGCGCAAACCCTTATTTTTGGGCAATTTATTCAGGGGATGAAAAAACAGGCGTCACTTTTCATTTAATGGATGAAAATATCGACACAGGGAAAATTTTAATGCAGGCTGCCTTTAAAATTGAGCCTGAAATTACGGGCGGAGATTTAAGAGACAAGGCTGCAAACATTGCAAGGCTAATGGTTTCAGAACTTTTGGATGACCTTGAAAATAACAGAATTATCCCGCTTCGCCAGGAAGAAAAAGATGCAACGTATGATAAGTACCCTTATCAAGGCATTGATTTTATAGATTTTAAAGAGAGCGCAAAGCAAGTGTATGACAGGGTTCGCGCCTTAAAGCCCTGGGGAGATTGCTTTTGCAGCATTGATGGTATGGTTTGTAAAATAAAACAGGTTAAAATCCTTGAAAAAATGCCCTGCCCGAGTTGCGCCATTCAAGAAAAAACACCCGCCTGCCCTGATTATGCAGCCCAGGAAAAAACGATAAAAGAAGGAGCCGTGCTTCAAAAAGTGTCTGATAATACTTTTTTAATTCAATGTAAAAGCGGCGCTGTTGAAATTAAAATCTTTTAATGCTGCAAAGCTGGAGAAACTCCTTTAAAAAAAACTTTTGTTTTGAATAATTTTATTTCTGTATGTGCATAAAACAAGGGTGCTGTCTTTATTTTCCAAAAATTAAGCGGTTTTTTAATATATAATTTCTTTGTTAGCCTGGGGGTTAGAGCCCGATATTTTTTAAAACCTCGGAAGTGGAGCGTGCTTTGTTCAGCGTGTAAAAATGCAGACCTGAAACTCCGTTTTGAACAAGGTCTAAGGCTTGAATTGAAGCCTGTTCAACCCCTACTTTAATTGTATCTTCTTTTGAATTTTTATATTTTTCAAAAGTGTTTAAAACCTTTGTGCTTGGCTTAATTCCTGATAGTTTTATCATCCTTAAAAGCCCTTCATAGCTTATAACAGGCAAAAGCCCTGCAACCACAGGGATATTAACCCCGTTTTTATCAAGGAGTTCAAGATATTTATAAAACTTATCGTTTTCAAAGAAAAACTGCGTAAAAACAACGCTTCCGCCCTTTTGAATTTTGGTTTTCAGGTGTTTAATATCATCTTCAAGCGAATCTGCATCAATGTGCCCTTCCGGGTATCCTGCAACGGCAATTTCAAGCTCTGTCTTCTTTTTAATGAATTCAACAAGTTCATATGCAAGGCGAAAATCTCTGTGGCAAACTCCGCCGATTTTCCCAAGGTCTTCGGGTTCGTCCCCTTTAAGGGCAAGGATGTTTTCAATTCCAAAAGTATTGATTTCATCTAAATATTTTTCAATAAAACTTTTATCCGAGCAAACGCAGGTAAAATGGGGCATAAGGGCATTATAATCAAACCTTTTTAAAAGCTCTTTTATAATATTGTTTGACCGTTCGCGGCTGGAGCCCCCGGCGCCGTAGGTTACAGAGACAAGGGAGGGCTTTATTGCGAAGTTTAATTTTGAAAGTTCGCAGAAGAGTGCTTCGTTTTTCTTTTGAAGTTCCGCTTCATTTATCCTGCCGTTTTCACCATTTTTACCGTTCTCACCGTTTTTACATCCAGCCTTCGGCGGAAAAATTTCAATTGAAATGACGGGCCTATCCCCGTTTTTATAAAGTTCACTAAGCTTCATTTTGCTCTCCAAAATTTAGCTCGGAATTTGAGTTTGAATTTAGGTTAGATTTTAATTCCGGCGAAACATTAAAATTCAATTCAGACAAAATATGCTCAACATCGACATCCGTTTTTAATTTCAGCGCAAAAACGGGAAGGCTCAAATCTTCCGTGAGTTCTGCAATTTTTACGGCATCTTTTTCTGTTGTAACAAGGCATTTTGCCGCCCGTTTTTTAGCAAGGGCCTCAAGGTTTTTAATATCTTCTTTTGTATATTCATAATGATCGTCAAAACTCAACGTGCAAGAGGGATTAAAGCCTCTGCATTCTTGGCCGGCGCTTTCTTTGGGCCCGTTGAGCTCGTTCGATAAATATTTATAAAATAAATCCGGCTGGCCTATCCCTGAAAATGCAAATGCATAGCCGATTTCAGCCTTGTCTTTTTTCTCCTTGGTTTTAATATCGTAAAAATAATCCGGTTTTGCGCTTGCGCTGAAGATTTTTCCTTTAAATTTATACTCTTCCCTTAAAATCTTTTTTGCTCTTTCAAAGCTTTCTTTCGGGGAATTTTCTTTGTCAATCAAAATTACCGCATCCGCTCTTTTTATCTCTTTTTTTGGCTCTCTTAGGGGTCCAAAAGGAAGTATGCCGCCGTTTCCTGCCATTTTGTTAACATCAAAAAGCAGAAAAGACAGGTCTTTTTTAATTTTCCTGTTTGAAAACCCGTCATCCATAATAATAATTTGTGCCCCAAGCTCTTTTATGGCTTTGTTTGCGCCCTTTGTGCGGTCCGAAGATACGGTAACGGCGTAGCTTTCGCTCTCTTTTGCAATTAAATTAACTTCATCCCCCGTTAATTTCGGGTCATTAATCAAGATTTTTTCAAAATCTCTTACAATGTTTGCACCCTTCAATTTGCCTTTGTAGCCTCTGCTTAGGGATGAAAGCTTATACTTTTTTGATAAAAATTTACAAAATTCAATGGTTACGGGTGTTTTACCGACACCCCCCGTGGTTAAATTTCCAATGCAGATAACTTTGGCTAAAACCCTTGTCTCATGCAGAATTTTAAGGCTATATAAAAGGTTTTTAAAAGAAATTACAATGTAATAAAAAAACGATGCAAAAAGGAGAGGAAGAAAAATAACTGCTCCAAAAAGCCTGCCCCAAAAGCCTTTTTGCCCCCGGTAGTGAAACTTTGTAATTTCTTTTGCAAAATTTAGCATAAAATAAACCTAAAAAACAGCAAAGCGCAAGGCTTAGAACATCAGCCTGAATAGTAAAAATCTTTTGTTCAATTTTTCAGAGAATTTTTTCAAATTTCTTGCGGTCACAACCGTGTCAGAAAGTGCGGAGGACACAGAAAGTTTTTCTGATTCATCCAGGCTTCCGTTTGCCTTTTTCAGGCTTTGGTTTATGCCGCAAATTGCCTGGTTAAGCCCCGAAATTGTAGCCTTCAGGTCTTTTTTTACATTTTCATCATCCGTAAATTCATTCACATAAACCGAAATATCAGCCAAATTCTTTGAAATTTCGTTCAAATTGGACATAATTTCTTTTGTGCCCTTGTCTTCAATTATTGTGTTAATGTTATCGGAAAGTTTTCCGACAGAAGCCATTGTGGTGGTCAAATTCTGCTGCAGGTCTTTGTTTGATGCAATTTCATTAATATTATCAGACAAAACAACAAGCTTTTTAATTAAAACGTTAGATTGGGACAACATTGAATTCAGCTCATCCTTTGAAGAATCCAAAAGTGCATCGGCCTTGTCCATTGTGTTTGAAGCTTTTGCGGTTAATTTATTAATGTTTTCAACCGAATTTTTAATCTGATAAATAAATTCATCGGATAAAATCTGGGTAATTTTTTCGTTGGTCTCAGCCAACCCTTGTGCGGATTTATACTGTAATTCAAGAAAATCGCTTATTCTCATAGGCTCAATTACCGTATATGGAGAGCCCGTCTTTGGAATTGTGATTTCTTCGCCGTTTCTTAAATAGAAAAGAATTTGGTTATTTGCAAATTTTGCATCAATGTTTGAAGAGTCTAAAATTAGCCCGGGAAGCTCGATTATATAGTTTAATTTGAGTGCATGGGGCGTTTTAAACCTTGCCCTGTATTCAATCGGGGCTTCTGAAATCGGGATAACGGAAGCACTTTCGATTTTACCTATGGGTTTTGTGTCCCCTTCAATATTCATAAAAACGAGCTGGCCGTCTTTAATTGAGGTTGTTGATTTTGAAGTTTCAACGTATGCAACCTTTGTTTTCGGGGGCATAACTTCTAAAAACTGTTCGCCGATAAGGCCCGATTGTTGAATGGATATGGTGGATGCAGGCGGAATTTCAACATCGGTTTCGGTTATAACGAATTTAACCTTAACGAAGCTGTCTTTTCCGTTTATAACAGGGGTGATTTCTTCAATCTGCCCTATTCTAAGGCCCATCATCTGAACGCCTGAGCCCGGGCGAATTCCGTTTACATCGTGGAAAACAACTTCAATCCTCTCTCCTGCAGAAAGGGTTCTTCCCTTAATCCAAAGCACGGTAAAAATCAAAATTGTGAGCGCAACAACAGTTAAAATACCCACTTTTAAAGATGATGAAGTTTTTCTATCCGTATTTTCCAAACTTTTTCCTTTTACTCTCGTGCTTTTTTGGCTTGCTGCAAATTACCACAGGCTGCCACAGATTAATTATACAATAAAAAAATTTATGTGGCTTTAAATATTATGTAGCTGATTTTATCTCCATAGGTCCTTTGATTGAAGCCTTTATAAACTGCTCTGTATAAGGGTTTGTGCCTTTTAAGAAATCCTCTGTGGAGCCTTTAAATACTATTTTTCCTTCATAAAGAAGAATAACCTTGTCACATGCCCTTGTTATTGTTGACATTTGGTGTGTTACAACAATGCAGCTTGCATTCAGCTCTTTTTTTAATTGGTTAATATAATCTTCAATTAAGGTTGAAGAAACAGGGTCCAAACCCGCTGTAGGTTCATCATAGAGAATTATTTTCGGGTTTGTAACAATTGCCCTTGCAAACCCCACGCGCTTTTGCATCCCGCCTGAAAGCTCCGATGGGAATTTATTTTCAATCCCCTCTAACCCTACAATTTTAAGCTTTTGGGCCACAATTTTTTTCAATTCTTCCCTTGAATATTTACCCTTAAATTCTTTCCTCTCTAAAAGCGGAAAGGCGATATTGTGAAAGACATCCAAAAAATCAAAAAGGGCTGAATATTGGAAAGTCATTGCAATGTCAGAGTTTTTGGTGGTCTCAATTTTTCCCGCATCGGGGTATAAAAGTTTGCTTATAATCTTTAAAAGGGTAGATTTTCCGCTTCCTGAAAACCCCACAACGCCAAGGGTTTCACCGTCTTCAACAGAAAATGAAACGTTGTCCAAAACTTTTTTATTATTAAATGTTTTAACTAAATTTTCAACTTTTATCGTCATTTTTTTCTCCGGTAAAAAAGTGCTGCAAAACGCTTTTTAAAACCTTTAACATCATTATAAATAAAACATTGCAGCAAAGATATAGTCCCAGATTGCTATTGCAAGAAAAGACCACACAACCGCACGCGTTGTGGATGTGCCGACTTCTTTTGCGCCGCCGCGCGTTGAATACCCCGAAGAGCAGCTTATAAGCGCGATTGTGCCCCCAAAGAAGGCGGATTTTAACATCGCAATTAAAATATCTCTGACATAAAGCCCGCGCCAGAGGGAATCTATATAATTTAACATGCTAAGCCCCGCAGTCCAGTTTGAAACATACCCTGCACAAAGGAGCCCCACAAAAGAGGCTAAAATAAAGACTACAGGCATCATTATGACCCCTGCTAAAAACCTTGGGACGATTAAATATTCAATCGGATCTACCCTTAAAACCCGCATGGCGCTTATCTGTTCGCTTACCGCCATTGAGGCAAGCTCTGAAGCAAAGGATGAGCCTATCATTGAAATAATCGCAAAACCCGCCATAATTGCTGCCAATTCGCGAATCATAACAAGTGCGGAGAGCATCCCGATATAATTTTCCGCCCCCTGTTTTGCAAGCTCCGGCGCAATTTGCATTGAAATAATTATGCTTGTCATCCCAACGATTGTAAGGGTTATAGGAAGGCTGTCGACCGCAAAACGAGATGATTGTTCAATTGCAGCCTTAAAATTTATCCGAAGGCGAAGGATGTAAAAAAGCACCCTGGTAAAATCTTTGCCGATATTACCGAGCGTTTCCAAAAACGACTTAACCTCCCTTAAAAAATAAGAGGCAAATCGAAAAAGCAGAGTATCCTTCACATCAATCATCTACTTTATAATATATTACACAAACTTTTTTTGCAAAAATTTGGGCTTTAGGCAAAATTTTGAATGTTAAAAAGTGTGAAGCACATTTGGTATATTTTTTCGTATGGTTTTTGGCATATCTTTGGCGTTATTTCTCAAATTTGATACGCAAGAAACAAGCCCTGCGGTCATTGCTGCGCCAAGTGCACCGAGGGCTCCTGTGGCGCATACCGTTCCGGCACTTATGGCCTCGGCCCCGGAAGCTGCACTTACAGCTGCAATAGGAACCGTTGCAAGTCCTTTAAAATTGTCATAAGAGCCCTTGGCCTCTCCTGTTTTTAAATTACAGCACATATCCTTT
>CANSKM010000027.1 GCA_947647475.1 uncultured bacterium | reverse complement strand
GCACAATAGACACTGATAAAATCATAAAAACAAGATTAGCTGCTATGGAATTAGATATAAAACAAGTTTTTGACCTTCTTCTTTCCATAAATTCCGAGCGCGAATTTATTCAAAGAATCCTTTTTATGAAAGAAAAAAGTAAGAAAAATTAATATAATTCCGTATATTTAAAATCAAAATTTTCTAAAAGTTTTGATGGGGGAATCTCAAGCGCATTTGCTATTTTTATTAAAGTTGTAAATTTTAAATCTACAAGCCCATTTTCTACCCGGCTCAAGGTTGCAGAGGTTATTAAACATTCATTAAAGGCAAAACTGTTTAAAGACCTGTTCTTTTCAAGTCTCAGTTTTTTTATCCTTTTACCTATTAATTTCAGTAGTTTTTTATCCTGCTGTTGCATACATGTAATTCTAGTGTTATCATAATAATATTCCATTACACATATGTAACGACACATGGCTAGTATTCAATAATCATATATATTACAGGCATATTATTAAGGAGAATTAAATGGTATTAAAAAACCTGTTCAAAATTGGGCTGTTTTTGCCCGACTTTATAAATTTGGCTGAAAACCAACCAATGAACACCGCCATTGCAAGCGGGAAGTCATTTAATGGCCGTCCGTCATTGCGAGGTAAAGCGACAGCAGCCGAAGCAATCCAGAAACAATCGCCGCTGGAAAAGAGAGTCCAAAAAGCGGCCTTCTCTCTCGTTGAAATGCTTATGGCATTATTGGTGGCATCTTTGTTAATGGCGGCTCTTGCCCCTGTAATGACCAAACGTATGAATGAAGCCAAAATCAATATCTCAGGTGTTGGCGCTGCCCAATATGACAAAGATGCAATTGTTACAATCTTTACAAAAAGCGACACCTTCAATGTCCCAAACGACGTTAATGCAATCAAAGTGACCATGATAGGTGGCGGAGGCGCCGGTGGAAACGCAGCCTTTGGCAAACAAGAAGTCACCTCTTCAGGCGAATGGACCGTTCCTTCAGACATTACAAAACTTCGCATCTTTATGATAGGCGGTGGAGGTGGCGGAGCTTCGGGTGGTAAGAATACCGGCATAGCCTTTGTAGATAGTGATACGGATACAGGCTACAAAGATTTTTTGAATGAGGGTGAAACGAAATTTTCTCTTGCAAAAGGCGTTACAAAAATTCCCGAAATGGATGAAAGGTGCACTGCTTCGGGGGTTACAAAGTGGACTTCAAATGTTGATAATGCGACAGAATACACTCCAAATACTGATATTTTAGCAAAGGTAACGGCTTGTGGAGGTGGAGGCGGCATGGGGTATGCAAATATTGATGAAATAGCAAGTGGTGGTTCTGGTGGATATGTTACCAATATCCCTGTAACGTTGCCAACTACTCCAACAACAATATATATTAAAGTTGGCGGTGCAGGTGGAAGTTCAGGCAGCGGCAGTGGTTGGGTTGGTGGTTATGGCGGTGGCGGAGGAGGTGCTAGCGGATACAACCTTGGCAGTGAAGAAGTTGGTTATACTCGTACAGGCGCTGAGGGAGGTACTTTTGGTGGCAGAGGCGGTAGTGCAAGAAAAGCTGCAACCGCAACTGCGGGCGGCAATGGAACTACAAAAAAAGACAGTTCAAACAACGATATAATTTTGGCAAATGGTGGTGATAGAGGAAGCGCCGGCAGTTTTTATGGAGGAAAAGGTGGTAATGGTGGTGTTTGGGGCGGTGGTGGAGGGGGAGGAGGAGCTCAAAAGAGTTGCACCGGAGGTGGAGGAGGTGGTGGTGGCGGTCCTACAACAATTACGACAAAAAGCGGAGCAGACGGTGAAATACTTTTCCAAATTGGCGGTGGCGGAGGAGGTGGTGGTACTGTAAATTGCGGTACTAACGGAGCCGGTGGTGGCGGTGGAGGCGGAGGATATGGCGGTGGCGGAGGAGGTGGTGGTGGCGGTACCGCTGGATGTGGAGTTTATGGCCAAGCTGCAGGTTTTTTAAGCCAATCTATAGGCATAGGGAATGGAAATAACGGAGCTTCTGCTGTTTCAGGCACAGAAGGTTATCCGGATAAACGCCCAGGCGGTTATGGCGGCGGAGGTTATGGCGGCGTCAGAGGCGCTTTAAACCGGATGGAAAGAGCCGCCGGGGTTGGAAGAATAAGCACTATTTTTAATGGTGAATATTGTCATAGCGGCTGTCAAGGTGCTCTTCGCCTCTATTATACATACCCGCCTTTAAAATGCACATATAATGATGTTGCAAACGGTGGCGGAGGAGGCGGTGCAGGCCAAATTACAATCGGGGAAATTACAGTCACCCCGGGCGAAAAACTGTACTTTGAAATCGGCGCAGGGGGCGGCTCTCAAAGCGCATACGGCAAAAACGGAAACGCCGGAAAACCGACATATATTAGGCGCGGCGGCGCAGGCGGAGCAATCATCGCAACTGCTTTGGGCGGAAATGCAGGCACATACTCTGCAACAGGTACATCATTCGGCGGAACTTTACACCCCGTAAGCATTTTAGACAAAAACTGGACTGAAAAAGAGTATAAAGAGAACGCTGCAGGGGGAGCCGGAGGCCTTAAAACCGCAACTACAGGGGGATATGGCGGCTCGGGCGCTTCTTCACTTGATTTAAAAGGAAATATTTTACAAGGGGGAACTGGCGGAAACACAGCGAAAAACGGCGTTACACCTTTGGCAAACCACTATGGCGCAGGCGGAGGTGGAGGTTCGGGCGCACAAAGTATCGGAGATTTAACCGCAGGCCTTGGCGCAGCAGGGGTTAGCGGATATATCTACCTTGAATATGGCGGCTCAAACGGCGGAGGCGGCACTGCAGGGGAAATCGTAACCAAATTAATTACAAATATAAAAGCGGGAATTGAAATTCCTGTTACCGTTGGCACAGGCGGAAAAGCGGCAGGAAGCGGCAACGGCGAAGCCTCTAAATTCGGCACGTATTTAACGGCAAAAGGCGGAATTAAAGGCCAAAACGGAGGTATGGATGTTGGCGCAAACGGCGGCGTAACCTTGCTTCCTGCAGATTATAAAAACTATTCAAAAGATGAGGCCGCAACCCAAAACGGACAGGCCGCAACCCCAACCTATGGCGGCATTGGCGGATATTTAGAAGCCTTGTATGAAAATGCAGACGGCACTTTTGCAAGCTATATTAAAGCAAAAGACGGAACAATAGGCGGACCTGTTGTCGGAGGTTGCGGAGGAAATCTTACAACCTTAATGAGCGGAATAATTTGTAATGATGCAGCAAATACGCCGAATGGAAAGAACGGAACCTTCGGTGGCGGCGGAGGCGGAGGAGCTGTCATTAACGAAACCGGAGGCATCGGCGGAAACGGCGGCGATGGGGTTGTAATCCTTGAATACAAGAGTGTTTCGATATGATGAGGTGACGGTGACCAATCTATGTAATCCAGCGTCACACCAGCCTGCCGCCGCTTGCTATTTGCATCGGCTTACGCAAATTTTTAGATGAACAACTTTTCGGGTATTGATTTTAGTAACCTTGTCAATACCCTTTTCTTTTGCCGTGGTTGGTTTTTGGCAAACGTGTTTAACTATAATGCTTGCACTGTTTGCAATATGGCTTGAGCTTGAGTGTATAATCCTTGCAAGGCAAGCTATTTTGCCCTTTTGCCTTTTGATGTAAACCTGTCGATTATATTTTCGATTTCTTTTTGAAATCTGCTGAAATTCCTGATTTTTTCCGTATTTTTCTTCTGTTGTGCAGTCAGCTCATCCAGGGCTTTGTTCGCATCTGCCGTGAAATCCGGAGCTTCAGCCACCGCTTTAAGCGTATCTACAGTGGCTTTTGGGGAAAGTCCGTTCACAAATTCTTTTATGCAGACTAAAACGTCGCGTACATCCTGCAAAACGTCCATAAAATCTGAAATTCTAAGGGCATCGGTGGCTATAATTCCCTTTGCATCAGGGTCATCGGTTTTTGGCGGAGAAATTTCAATCGATTTTGAGCCGCCAAGCCCGTTGTACTCTACTCTTGCGACTGCTCCGTCCGGGATTTTGGTGTTCGGTTTTGTGACCACAATTTCGCATAAAATTATGTCGTCTTCCCGCTTCAGGTTTCGTACATGGCCCACGATTATACCCATAAGCCGCACAGGAGAACCTTTTATAATGCTATCAATGTCGTGAAACCTTATGGTGTAAAGGTTTGGCTTCACATAAGTATTGTAATAAATTTTGTAAGAGGCAAAAACCGCTACTGCTGCAATGGTTAAGAGGATTAAAATCTCTATAATTCTGCTTTTTTTCAATATTCAACCCCTTCTCTTGCCTCGACACCTATGTCCCAGTAGTGTTTCACGGGTTTTATTTCTGAAACCAGATGTGCAAGCTCAATTACTTTTTCGTTTGCATTCCGCCCTGTGAGCACGATTTCAACCCCTTTAGGCTTGTTTTTCAAGGTTTCAAGCATCTCTTCAAGGTCTATGAGCCCCAAATCAAGCGCTATATTTGCCTCATCCAAAATTACAAGTTCATATTCGCAATTTTCAATGGCTTTCCTTGCAAAGTCCCACCCCTTCTGGATTTCAGCCTTGTCTGCATCATTTACGTTATCTTTATAAACAATTCGGTCCAAACCTGCATTTATCACCTTAAAGCGGCTTTTGATATCGTCTGAAAGGTTTGAAAATGAATGGATTTCGCCATAATCAGATCCGCCTTTTGTGAACATTACGATTAAAACCTTCCAGCCGCGGCCCAAAGCGCGAAGCGCCAAACCCAGGCTGGCTGTGGTTTTTCCCTTGCCATCTCCTGTATAAACCTGAATATAGCCGATTTTATTGAAACATGGGTTGTGTAAATTTTTTGAATCCATAAAATGAATTTTACCATAAAATTTTTTGTTTTGAAATGCCCCAAAATTCAGGCTATATGGGCAATTTAGCTGTGGTGTTAAAAAAATTTTAATTGTGGAATTGTTTTATATGATACCGAGTTTAGAAGGACTGATTTTTTAAGATGTCAATTTCCCCAATATCCGCATCCAGCCTGTATCAGCAGCAAATAGATTATTTTTTGAGCGCAACAAAAACGGACTATTCTTCTGTTTCAAATTTGCTTGCAAAATATGGTGTAAAATCAACCGGGGACGTGAATAAGGACCTCCAAAAACTGCAGGAAATTCAGACTAAAACTGCCGTAAACGCTTTACAGAGCTTGTCTGAGGATGATGCAACCTCTGACAGCACCTCTCAGACTGTACCTTCCAGTTGGTATAGCGTTCTGGACCAGCTGGGACTTAATCCTACGGGAAATCCGGAGGAAGATTATGTTGATTTAATGGAAGCTTTGGTTTCAAAAGCTGAAAATGCCCAAGATGAGAGCGAATTCAGTAAATATATGGGCTTAATTAGCTTTGTAGAGGACCTTTTCATTAGTTCAGGGGTGCAAATCAGTGATATAAACGCTGATTCGGTCTCTGCGTATAAGTCCATGGAAATTTTAGCAAACTATAATAAATCGTCAATTGAAGGGGCCTAAAAGCCCGTAAATACGTTGCTGTACGAAATTAAGCCTTGTTGTGCAAGGGTTTTAGCGCTTCTATGTGGCGCTTTTTCAGTATATTCCTGTCTGTAACGTGAATAAATTCCCAAGGCAAGATCTCATCAGGGTTTTCAGGCACAGGATTTTGAGCGTAGAGTTCGAGCTCCGGCAAAATCCCCTCTTTTGCCATTCTGCGCCAGGTTTGCTTGAATGCACCAAGGTTTCCCCCGTTTTCAATAACTTTCAGCAAATACGAAGAGAGCGAAAAGCCTGCGCGGGAAAGGATTGATTGAATTAAATCCCAGTCAACGCTTGAGGGACGCAGGGTTACGCCCATCGGAGAAATTTTATTCTTCAAAATTTGATATTTTTTCTCTAAATCCTTGCTTGGGGCCTTTTTACACCATTGAAAGGGCGTGTGAGCCTTGGGAATAAAGGATGCCACGGAAACTGAAAGCTCAAACCCTTTGTTGGCTTCCTTTATGCGCTTTATTAAATTTACAAGCGCCAAAATATCTTCCTCGGTTTCTGTCGGAAGACCAATCATAGCGTATATTTTAATCCCTTTCAACCCGTATTTTCGGGCATCTTCAACGGTTTTCAGGATTTGTTCATCGGTTAAATCTTTGTTTATTACCCTTCTAAGCCGCTCGCTGCCAGCTTCTACAGCAATGGTAACGCTCCTTTGTCCGCATTCAACGAGTGTTTCGATAACCTCTTTTTCTGCAAGGTCCGCCCTGAGCGAAGATAGGGTCAATTCAACGTGGCGAATTTTGTTCTTTTCCCTTATGTAATTTAAGATTTTTTTAAAATCCGGGTGCCCTGCAACGTATGCCCCAAGAAGGGCGATTTTATCAGTGTTTTCAAGGCCAAGGTCAATTGCTTTAAGGATTTTTTCAACGGGGACATAGCGTACAGGCAAATTCAACCAGCTTGCAAGGCAAAAATTGCAAGTTTTTGGGCACCCGCGCTCAATTTCAATGATAAAAGTGTCTTTAAAATAGCTTTTGTCGCTTAAAATCGGCGTATAAACAGGCTCATCAAGCGCATCCGCCATTTTTATTACAGGTTTTTCCTTGCCGAATTTCGGGACCCAAATGCCCTCAATTTCAGACAGGGCCTGAAGTTTAGCTTCTTTCGTCTCATCTTTTTTTTGAACAAGTGTCTTAAAAGCCAAATCCAGTGTGGTTTTTGCATCTCCAACCGAGATAAAATCGTAAAAATCTTCAAAAGGTACGGGGTTTGCGCTTAAAACCGGCCCTCCGCCGAAGATTAGCGGAAATTCTTCCCCCCTATCCCCTGCCAGGGGCGGGATTTCGAACTTTTGAAACATCTTTAAAATGGTCAAAATGTCGATTTCAAAAGAGTTTGAAAAGCCTATGACATCAAGCTCGTTAACATTTGCAACCGTGGTTTTTGTATCGGCGTAAACCCGCTCTACAAAGACATCTTCCATTAAATCCAGTTGTTTAAAAATTGAAAGAAAGCCCAAAGATGCCATTGCAAAACTTTCAATTGCAGGAAAAGCAAACCAGGCGTTGATTTTTGGGTTTTTATTTTGCAATCTTTCGTATAAAAATTTTTCCATTTTTTATGCCTGATTTTTTCCTTGTATGGGTTCTGTTTGTTGAGTTTTGGCTTGTGGAGCTTCTGTTTTATTTATCGGTTTAATATAAAGTTCATCCACCAAAACGCAGACTATACTTACCATAGCCGGTGCGAGCACAACCCCCCAAAAGCCCATAAATTTTGCCCCGATAAGCAAAGATACGATAATTAAAAGCGGGTGCGTGTCCATAAATTTGCCGAATAAAAGCGGCCTGAATATCTGATTTTGAAGCCATTGGGCAATCATCATAACGACAAAAGCCAGGAGTACATAGAAAAAACCGCCGCTTAAAGCCGTGTAAAGGCCTACTGTTACTGCGATTGTGGCGCCTATTACAGGGATTATATCCAGAATAAAGGCCAAAAAGCCCACAAGGAGCGCGCCTTTGTGCCCGATGATTAAAAGGCCGATGAAAGTAAAAATGCCTACAACCGCCATGGAAAGGGCCTGTGCAAAGACATATCCGCCCACTTTTTCTTTGATTGCATCAAGAATATTTGAAGCTTTTTGTTTAAACCTTGGTGGGAAAAACTCCAAAAACCTCTTCTTCATAAGCTTTTCGTCGTATGAAAGATAGAAAACCATTATGGCTACTGCAATTGAGCTTGTAATGGAGCTTACAATGAGTTTTGAAATATCTGCGCCTTTTGATAAAACTTCGCCCGTAATGTTTGCTATATCTGTATTTGCACTATTTATGGCATCAGGGTTTATATATTTTGAAATTAAAATTCCAAAATGGTTTGTGTGCAAGAAATTTTGCAGCTGCTGAATGTATTGGGGCATATTTTTAACAAAAATAATACCCTGTTTGATTGTGAGAGATAAAAGCGGGATGAAAACAAGCAAAATGCCCACCAATAAAAGGAAAAGAACAAGACTTACGGCCAAAACGCGCGGCATATATTTTTCCAAAAATTTAACCGATGGGTCAATCGCGCAGGTGATTATAAAGGCCACGAAGAGCATTATGGCGATATCTGCGATGTTTGAGATAAAAATTAAAACCAAAACAAGCATAATTGCAAAAATTATATTTTTATAGGTTAAAAGGCCCGTGTTTTGGCCTATAGTGCCTGTATTTTCTTTGTTTTCTTCCATTTTGCTTTTGCCTTTATTTTCATCTTTTTTACAGAATATCTTTATGTTACAATTATCGCAGAGATTTAGCAAGGAGTTATAAGAATAATGTCTGAGACACTAAAGACTGTTAACCAGAATATAATGCCGTTAAACACAAAGAGGAATGCGAAGGGAAACCTTGAAATATCAGGGTGTGACACGGTAGATTTAGTCGAAAAGTATGGTACGCCTTTGTATGTAATGGATGAAGTGACGCTTCGTGCCATTGCAAGGGAATATAAAGATGCTTTTAAAAATTATAAAAAAGTGAATATGATGTTTGCTTCAAAAGCTCTTATGACAGGGCAAATTGCTAAAATTCTCCATTCTGAAGGCTTTGGCTTTGATGTTGTATCGGGCGGCGAAATTTACACCGTGAACAAAGCGGGTGTAAATATGGAGATGACAACATTTAACGGAAACAACAAAACAACGGATGAGCTGCTTTTGGCGCTGGAATTGGGCGTTGGCAGGGTGAGTGTGGATAATTTTCTTGAACTTTCTTTGTTAAACGAGGTTGCAAAATCTTTTGACAAGGTGCAAAAGGTGCTTTTAAGGATAACCCCGGGGATTGAATGCCATACCCATGAATACATTCAAACCGGGCAAACCGATTCAAAATTCGGCTTTGATATGACTCAAATTGACGAAGCGGTTGAATTAATTTTAAAAGAGTTTACAAACCTTGAAATTATGGGGCTTCATGCGCATATTGGCTCACAAATTTTTGAAACGCAGGTGTATTATGATGAAATCGGCGTTTTAATGAAAGAATTAAAAAGAATTAACGATAAATTTGATTTGAATTTGAACGAAATGAACGTGGGCGGCGGTCTTGGAATAACCTATACAGAAGCCGATTGCCCTCCTTCCGTTTATACTATTGCAGAGACGATTTTAAAATCAATCGAAGACCATGCTGAAATGTATGGAATGGAAGAGCCCGTTTTATACATTGAACCGGGCCGTTCAATGGTTGGAACCGCAGGTGTGACGCTTTATACGGTGGGTTCAAGCAAACAGGTTCCCGGGGGCAGAAAATACATCGCTGTGGATGGCGGAATGGCAGATAACCCAAGGCCTTCAATGTATGGGGCAAAATATGAAGCTGTGATTGCAAACGGCAAAGAAGAAGAAAACTTGAAAAAAGTGACGGTTGCAGGAAGATTCTGCGAATCCGGGGATATTTTAATTAAGGATATAGAGCTGAATTCGCCTGTGGCAGGGGATATTCTTTGTGTCTTTAATACGGGCGCTTACGGATATTCGATGTCGAGCAACTATAACAGGGTCTTAAAACCTGAAATGATACTTGTAAATAATTCCCAATCTGATATTATAGTTAAAAGGGAAACATACGAACAATTAGTTCAAAATGATTGTTTGCTTTAATGTCTTTAATGGGTTAAAGCTTTATCCCTGCAGTGTTCTGGCTAGTAAACTTAAAGAGAAAAAGGCATAAGAATTGGATTTTACTTATTTATACCAAAATCTGCTCAGGCAATTTTATGAATTTTCCCGCGCATTTGGCGGAGGGCAGCTTGGTGTTAATATAACAGAAGTTGTAATTCTTGCCTTAATTCTTGTGTTTGTATACAAAAAATATATTAAAGGCACGCACTCGGAAGCTCTTGTAAGAGGCATTTTCGGGCTGCTTATAATGTGGCTTTTTTCTGAATTTTTAATCAAAATTAATCTTCAAATATTCGGAATGTTTTTAAAGACCCTTGTTTCTGTTGTTACAGTTGGGTTAATCGTTATTTTTCAGCCCGAATTAAGACGTTTTTTGGGTTATATCGGGCAAAATGATATCTTAAGCCGTATATTATCCGGTAAAAAGGCTTATGTAAGGCGAAATGAAAATATTGATGTTGTAAAAGAACTTATTGAAACTATCAAATATATGTCCAGGCTTAAAATCGGCGGTTTGATTGTTCTGCAAAAAGGCGATAAATCCTTAAGCCACTCTGATGTCGGGGTTGAAATTAACGGAAATCTTTCTCAGGAGCTTTTATTAACAATTTTTCACCCGAAAACCCCGCTCCATGACGGCGCTGTAGTTATCAATAATGATATAATTCAATCAGCGGGCGTACTTTTACCTTTGACTGAAGACCCAAAATTAAGCTGGAGATATGGAACAAGACACAGGGCAGCTATCGGGGTGACTGAAATGTCTGATTGCGCTTGTATAGTAATCTCAGAAGAAACAGGTGATATCTCTATTGCAATAGACGGCAACTTAAAAAAATATGATGACCTTGGAAATTTAAAGGTTGATTTGGAGCGTATTTTAGGGCTCAAGGATGAAGAAGAAGCCCAAAAACCCTATATGTTTAAATTTGAGAATATTTTGCCCCCTAAAAAGAATAAATAAATTAAACTAAAAGGCAATGATTTTAAATTGGGGATAATTTATCATATAATTGAAGACCTGTAAAGGCTTTCAAATTAAGTGTGTAGAGTGGTTAAATGGTGCAAAAAGTGCACTAATTTTGGATGCTAGTTTTATGAAAAGACGTTTTTATGAAAGTTTTTTATTTAAAGGCTGCTTTGAAAATTGCTTAAAAAACTGTTTAACAAATTGTTTTGGCGGACGTTTCAAGGACACATTTAAAGTTGTGCCCAAAGATGTTTCTGATGAATCATTTAAGAAAGTAACAAATGAAAATATTGAATCAGCCAAAAATCATTTAAATAAATATCTAAATGACCTGAAACTTCACTTTGACCTTACAGAAGCTGATATCCAGCAAATTTTAATAAATACTTATCGCTCAAATAAACCTCAAAACCCTTTTATTCAATGCTTGAGTATGTTAAAATATTGGAGCTAAAAATTATAATGGAAGATTGATGGATGAAAATTGAAAAATTTATACCGCTTGAATTTGCAGCAAATAACTATCTTTTATATGATGAAAATATTAAAAGTGCAGTATTAATTGACTGTGCAGGCTCAAATGAAGAAATCTTTAAATTTATTGAAAAAAATAATCTTATCCTTGAATATATTTTGATTACCCATGCACATTTTGACCATTGTCTGGGTTTAAAACAATTTAGAGAAAAATTTCCCGATGTTAAAATTTTAATGGCAAAAGCTGATGAAGAGCTTTATAAAAATCTTGCCTATCAATGCGATTTGTTTGGTCAAAGACGGGTGGACCCTGTTGGAATTGATGAATTTATTGATGATACAAAGAAAATTAAATTTTTAGATAATGAAATCAAAGTCATTTCAACACCCGGGCACTCAAGAGGCTCTGTGTGCTATTTGATTGATGATAATTTATTTTCAGGAGATACTTTATTTTTTGAAGAAATCGGGCGGTGTGATTTACCTACAGGCTCTTTTAAAGAAATTGAACAAAGTATCAAAGAAAAATTATTTAAACTTGATGATAAAATTAAAGTTTTTCCAGGGCATGGCGATAATACAAATATAGGGCATGAAAAAATCAATAATGCATATTTTGGTAAAAATGCGATTTTCTAATCATCCAAATATCTTCAATGAGTATACTGT
>CANSKM010000026.1 GCA_947647475.1 uncultured bacterium | reverse complement strand
TTTTACCCGAACGGAACAATCGAAAGGGCAGAATTTTTAAATTCCCTTTTAAAAGTAATTGAAAGCGAAGATGTTGAACAAGGTGCAAGCGTAAATTTTAAAGACGTAACACCATCTTCACGTTATCTTAAAGATATTGAAATTTCAAAAAGCCTTGGAATGATTTACGGCTATCCGGATAAAACCTTTAAACCAAAAGAAGCAATCACCCGTTCTGAAGCAACGAGTGTTCTTGCAAACATTTCAAGGGTGAATATGGAAGATAGATCCGTTTTGGATAAATTTGATGACACAAAAGAAATCCCGGGCTGGGCTTTAAATTCTTATGCAAAAGCGGTTAATGAAAACCTTTATGTAAACTACCCGGACCCTTCAAAATTTACTCCAAAATCAAGAATGACAAGGGCGGAAGCTGCCGTACTTTTTGCAAAAATGTCTCAAGACATTGATTCAATGAAATCAAGATATAAACTTGGCGAAGAAGACGTTCTTTTAAGGGAAGAAACCCTTTTAACCTATAACAAAGCGCCAAGAACAAAAGTTAAAATTTACAACAACAAAAAAGTAATCGAAGCGGGAAATGTTATCATTGCACACCCAACCCACGAACTTGACACAAAAACAGTGAAGAAAAATTCAACATTCTCTTTTGTTGCCCCTGAAGATTTATACACAGAAGAAGGTACACTTTTATATCAAAAGGGCGCAAGGTTTGATGCAAGAGTTCACAGGGTTAAAAACAGACCTTGGGTAAATAAACAAAATAAAGCATTATTTATCTTTGATTATGCTCATTACCCAAATGACACAGAAAAAGAAATGGCCGCAGTTGCATACACAACAAACAAAGGAAACGTTGTTTATGTAACCGATGCAAATTCTAAGAAAAAATACAGAGAAAGCGCTAAACAGCTTACAAAAGGCGATTTTCTTTTAAAATATGTTGATAGATTAATCCCTGTGGTTAAAACACAGGCAAAACCAAACGAAGATATGTATCTTCTCTTAACGGGCGATTTAATTATCCCGAACAACCCTGACCTATAAAAAGCTATGGTTTAAAGGGCATTCAGGACATCAGATACATCTATATTTAAACATTGAGATTGATTGCAGTTCACTTTTCTTTTATGCCAAAGGCAAGGTCTGCAATCAATTTTTTTGTTTGTAATCACCTTTATATTTTCTTTTTTGGGAACAAGTTTTTCTTCATTTGTCGGCCCGAAAATTGCAACAATATTCAACCCGAGACCAACGCCGATATGCAAAGGAGCACTGTCAGCGCAAATTAAACTGTCTGCAAAAGAAAGTGTGTTCATTAAATCTGCAAGGTTTTTGGTTTTGCCAAAATAATTTATAAAGTTTGGATGCTCTGACACTTCCTTGTCTTCAAGAATTTTTTCTATAATTTCTTTATCATCCGGCCCGCCAAAAAGAACAAGCTTCTTTCCCCCGTCAACCTTACCTTCATTACCTTCAAGAACCCCTTTTATCACAGAATACCAAAAAGAAACATCGGGACATTTAAAAATTCCTTTATCGATGCTCATCTTTGAAACACCGGGGTGCAGAGCAACAAAGCCTCCCTGAAGTTCGTGCGGTAAAATAAAATTCCCGTCCGCTTTAAGATGTGGTACGGAAATTTCATCCAAAATATTATCTTCATCAAGATAGGGCAAAATTAAATCATGGTACATTGAGCCTGCATACTGGTTTTCATCCAATTCAACTCCGTCCGTTAAAAGAAAAGCTGTTTTTGAAAAATATCCGCTTCGCCTTTTAATTCCTGTTAAATATAGAATTATTGCAACAAGCGGAGATTTTCCGGATGATATTACGACATCAAACTTTCCTTTGCGGGCTTTTTGAATAAGCCCTAAAACGTTAAAATATTTTTTAAGCCCGCCTGCTTTGATATCAACTTCAATAATTTCATCAATTAAAGATGTAAGCTGCTTTACGCCCTTTGCACGGCTTTCAAGGCAAAGAGTAATTTTGCAGTTCGGGTATTTTTTCTTAAAATCTTCTATGCAAGGCAAAAAAAGGATTTCATCCCCCAAGCCTCCGTAGTTTATAAAAAGTGCATTCCTAAAAACTTCCGTCATTTTAAATAAAACTCCCTAACTTTGTTATCTTATTCTACAACAAAACGCGATTTTATTGTAGAATATTATCTATGGAAAAGAGTATGGAAATTTTTCAAGACACATTCAAAATCGGGGAGAAACTAAGCCTTTCATATACAGGAATTGGTTCGCTTCCTTTTAAAGACACAGATGCACCAAATGAGGCTATGGATTATGTTTTTAAATGTTGTCCGAATTTTCCATACTGGGCGCAGCTTCCGCACTTTAAAAAAGAGGAAGATATGGCGCTTCAATTTTCTGAAGGGCTTTTGGGGCTGAAGTTTGATGAAAAAGAATGCAGATATTTTCTTGATGATACAGATGAAGAATTTTTCTTAAACCTCGAAACCCTTTTTGTAGATTACGAAACTGTCATAAATTCAAATGATTTAAACAGTTGCGCAGAAATTTTAGATAAATATAAAATTTCAAAACCATACTCAAACACAATTGATATTTTCCTTGAAAAACTTGCTAAAATTTCAAACTCAAACCCCGATAACGTACCCAATTTCACAAAAGGCTCCGTTACCGGTCCTTTTACCTTCTCGACAAGCTTTTTGGATATAAACGGAAAATCGGCATATTATAATGAAACCCTAAGAGAAGTCATCGTAAAAACCCTGTCCTTAAAGGCTTTGTGGCAAATTAAAGAATTTAAAAAAGCATCGCCTGAAAGCATTCCGGTTATTTTTATGGATGAGCCGAGCATCTCTCAGGTTGGAAGCTGCGCATTTGTGACTGTTAAAAAAGATGATGTCGTTCAAATGTTAAAAACGATTTCAGATGACATTAAAAAATTTGACGCACTTTCAGGAATTCACTGCTGCGGCAAAACAGACTGGGACATTGCAATTGAAAGCGGGGTCGATATTATAAACTTTGATGCCTATTTTTACGCTCAAAGTGTCGGCACATTTGCAAAACGTTTAGAAGAATTTATTAAAAAAGGCGGCCTTTTGTCCTTTGGAATTGTCCCAACCCTTGATAGAGAAGCGCTTTCAAGCCTTACAATCGAAAAATTAAAAGAAAAATTTGAAGAAGCAATGAGCTGCCTCACATCCAAAAATATTAATAGAGATTTAATTTTAAGCCACTGTTTTATAACCCCAAGCTGCGGCTGCGGCTCATTGGATATTGAAATGGCAAAGCGCGCTCTTAACCTTTGCGCCGAGCTTTCAGATGCCTTAAAAAAAGAAAAGGAGAAAATGCTCTCGTGACATCCACAATTGCCGTTATAGGAAAATCAGGAAGCGGAAAAACCACCGTTGTAAAAGCCTTATATGAAGTTATAAGGGAATTTTTCCCTGAAAAAAGCGTCCTTCTTGTGGATAATGACCTAACAGCAGAACTTGCGGCAAGGTTTGGGCTCAGCAAATGTAATACAATTTATGGGATAAGAAGCGGTAAACACGAATATAACACAGGCATTCCAAAAAAAATGACGAAACAGGAATACATTGAATGGGCACTTGAAGACATTTTGACAGAAGTGGATGAAAACGCCGATATCATTGTTTCCCACATTGTGGCTTCAAAAGATTGCATCTGCCCGATTACAAAACAGATGATGGAAGCTGTTGCAAAATTAATCGACAGATATGATTTTGTCTTGTTTGACTGTGAATATGACCTTAAATATCTTGTGCAGCTTGTAGATTACCCGATTGACACAACAATTTTGGTTTCAAAAGCAGATTTAGCCTCGCTTCATCTTGCATCAATTATTTCGGATACAAACAGAAAATATGCAGCAGAAGGGCAATTCAGCGTTATTTTAAATAAAATTAAAGAAAAAACGGAATCTAAAGCACTTGAAACCGCAAATTCGTTTTCTTTGAACACTTTGGGGCTCATAAAACAGTATGAGGACGAACCTGACAAGGAAGAACTCAAAGAAATTATAAAAAATATGTACTCAAGGCTGAATTTACCTCAAAATACGAATATTTAAGCTTTGGAACAACAAAAGCGGAAAAATTTTCCCTAAGGAGAAAAATGGCAACAATAATCGACGGCAAAGCAAGTGCTGATAAAATTTTAGAAAATATAAAACAGAAAGTTTCAGAACTTGAAAAAAGCAGGGATAGAAAACCCGGGTTAAGCGTAATCCTTGTAGGGGAAGATTCTGCAAGCAGCGTTTATGTAAAAAACAAAGAAAAAAAGGCAAATTATGTCGGGTTCAATTCTTCCGTTTATAAATTGCCTGAAACCACAACGAAAGATGAGCTTTTGGCCTTAATTGAAAAGCTAAATAAAGATGATGCAGTCGATGGCATTTTGCTCCAGCTGCCTTTGCCAAAGCATTTAAACCCTTCAGATTTTTTGGATAAAATTGACCCGAAAAAAGACGTGGACGGTTTTCACCCCGTTAATTCAGGCAGGCTTTTAAACAACGAAAAACCTTATGCTGTTCCCTGCACCCCAAAAGGGATTATAAGACTTTTAGAAGAATATAACATTCAAATTGAAGGGAAAAATGCCGTTGTAATCGGCCGCTCAAATATCGTCGGGAAGCCCGTTTCAATGCTTCTTTTAAACAAAAATGCAACAGTGACCGTTGCTCATTCAAAAACAAAAAACCTTTCTGAAATTACAAAAAAAGCCGACATTTTAATCTCTGCAACAGGCCATGCGGGAATGGTAACGGCCGATATGGTAAAAAAAGGAGCCGCAGTAATTGATGTCGGGATCATAAGAGGAAATGACGGCAAATTAAGAGGAGATGCGGATTTTGACACGGTAAAAGATATTGCAGGGGCTATAACGCCTGTCCCGGGCGGTGTCGGCCCCATGACAATTGCAATGCTTATCACAAACACACTTGAACTTTATATGCTAAGGTAAAGGAACAAATAATGCTAAACAGAACGCTCACCGCAAATAAACTAAGGGATGCCTGGGTTGAAATTAACCTTGGAAACCTTGAATATAATATAAATTCAATCAAAGAAAAAATAAAAGAAAACCTCCCGAAAGATGCTGAAATGCCAAAGTTTTTAGCGGTCATTAAAGCAGACGGCTATGGTCATGGAAGCATTATGTGCGCCCCAACCCTTGCAGCATGCGGCGTTGAAGCATTTGGAGTTGCAAGTGTGGATGAAGGCCTGGAACTTCGCAGCAATAAAATAACATCGCCCATTTTGGTTTTAGGCGCTGTCCCTATTTGGGCCTTTGAAAGTGCCGCCAAAAACGACATTACGGTTTCAATTTTTAACGAAGAACACCTTGAAGCTGCAAAAATTTTATACGACAGGACAAAAATAAAAATTAAAGCCCATATAAAAATCGACACGGGGATGAACAGAATAGGCATTTCCCACAGAAGTGCCGTTGATTTTATAAAAAAAGTGCAAGCCGCTGATTATATAGATTTAAAAGGCATTTTCACCCACTTTGCAGACGTTGAAACAAAAAAAACCCTCGAATTTCAAAAAGAAAACTTTAAAAGAGTTATAAATTCAATAGACAGAAAAGGGCTTACAATCCATTGCCAAAACAGTCTCGGCGCCTTTGTGGACCCCGGGCTTAAATGTGATATGGTTCGTCTTGGGATAATTTTATACGGGCTTACGCCTTTGACCTACGGCAAACCCCCCTGTGCCGAACTTCCAAAGCTAAAACCCGTTATGGGCCTGAAGGGAAGGATTACAAACATCCACACCGTAAAAGAAGGGGAGGGAATAAGCTATGGCTATACATTTGTTGCACAAAAGGATATTCGTGTTGCAACAATTCCTATAGGCTATGCTGACGGCGTTTCAAGAAACCTTTCAAACAGAATTTTTGCGAGCCTGAACGGAAAAATGATAAAACAAACAGGCCGCATCACAATGGACCAAATGATGTTTGATATAAGCGATGTTAACGCAGAGCCCGGGGACATTATAACCCTTCTTGGACACGATGAAAAAGATTATTATTCTGTTGATGAATGGGCAAAAATTTTAGATACGATAAACTATGAACTGACATGCAGGCTAAAAGTGCGTTTACCAAGAATTTATGTCAGATAATTTTTTATAAAACAGGCTAAAAAGGGCTAATTATTTAAAATTGCTTAACACTTTTTAAAAAAACTATTGGCACAAAAGCATAAGTTATGATAAGAAATAAGTTGTGCAATGCTTTTAAAAATTGCAAAAACCGTTTTATATAAAAGGAAAGACCAAAAAGGAAAAAAAACGACCATGAGCACATCGCAACCAAACCCGCCTGAGGGAATTTTATGCTCTAAAACCCATGAATGGGCGCTTGAATCTGATAACGTTATTACAATCGGTTTAACGGATTATGCCATAGAAGAGCTTGGCGACATTGTTTTTGTTGAATTGCCCGAGGTTGATTCAGAGTTTGCAAAAAATGAAGTGTTTGCAACAATTGAATCGGTTAAGGCTGCAGTTGAAATTTACATGCCGGTCGGCGGAAGAATTGTAGAAATCAACGAAGAACTTTTAAATTCGCCGGAGCTTATGAATGAAGATGTCTGGGAAAAAGGCTGGCTTGTAAAGATTGAAAGCGATACATATCAGGAAGATTCTTTGGGGCTTCTTGAATATGAAGATTACAAAGACGAAGTTGCGCCTTAGTTTTAAATTGCAATTTTTAATGCCAAATAAAAAAGTTGATTATAGCGGGCTAAATTGACTCTTTTGTTAAGTTATGTAACAGGAAATATACAAAATATATACAAAATAGTCAATTTTTTAATACAAAAAAACTTTATATAAGTACGAAAGCCAAATTGAAAGAAATTAAATTAGAGAATAAAACGGAGGAATTAACCAATGGCAAGAGTACTTATTTCAATGCCCGAAAAATTTTTAGACGAGATTGACCAAGTTGCGGATACTGAAAACCGTTCACGTTCAGAACTCATTCGTGAAGCTTTAAGAACATATATCCACAGAACAAAAGTTCGTGAAAACACATTCGCACAGAAAAACGCTTCAATCTTAGAGGCACTGCTCGATTAAAAAATACTAAAACACCACATATAATTAAAAAGTTTAACAAAAGCGCTCAATCTTAACGAGCGCTTTTTAATTTTTAAAAGATTAATTGTAAGAAAAACGCTTATTAAACAAATAAATTACTTCATATTTCTTTGCATATTTTTAACAAAAAGGCAACAATTCCCGTTTCTGTGTTTTAATTAATATGTATTGTGTTATCAGTTTTTTGTGTGTATAGGTATTAGATGCGTATAGGTTTTGTAAATAATGTGAAATTTTCTCCAAACTTTGGGGATGCTTTATCTACAAAACAGGAGAGAGAATACAAAAAGCTCCTTGAAGAAATAAGGCAGGAGCAAGGCTATGACAACGGCACAAATATTGTAAAATTTTACGTGCCATCCCTCCCTTCAAACAAATTTAACGACACAGGGATAGGCAAAATAAACTCTAAAGAAGCTGAGCGCGCTTATGAGCTTGCAAATATATATTATAATGCTTCAGGCATAAAGCTTATGCCGATGGGCCAAATTACAGACAGAGGCGTTTATTCAGACGACCACTATGTCGGTGCATACAATAGAAGCGCCCTTTCTGTCGGCGAAGATGCAATAAATATCACTCTTCTTGCAAGCGACAAATATGGAAACATTTTATCAAAAAAAGATGCAACAAGCGTTGTATTACAGCACACACTGCAGCATGAAGACCAAAGCATTGTAGATTTTGAAACAACTTTGGGCTGGAAAAACCAGGAAGATTATCCGATAAATGAAATTTTAAGAACAGCATTTAAAAATTTCAACAACCCGGCAAACAATAACCCAAGGCTCCAAACATTAAGGCAAGAGTTTGAAGCGTTTAAAAACCAAAAAGAGCCTGTGGATTATGATGATATCTATACAAGGCTTGCTTTATATCCTTATTTAAAAGACCTGGGCACGGCAAAAGTAGATTTCTTTAAAGGTTTTGATTCAGACCCCAATATCAGGGCGCAAAAAATGCCTGAATATGACAGACTGAAAGAACAATATAAAGATGAGATAGAATTTTATAAATTTAAACAATTTTTGGGCCACAAAGCAATTGCAGACGGCAAAGAAATTATAAACAGCAAGGGAATGGATGCAATCGGAGACTGCATCATAGGTTTCTCTTGGCCCGAAAGACAGGTGTTCCCTGATGCATTTTTAGAAGATGCGGAATCAGGCTGGGGCCTTCCTGCGCTAAATTATTATGATTTAATCGACAAAAACGACAGCGCCGCACACAAGCTTTTAAGAACAAAGGTCGCACATTACCTCTCAAACTATGACGGTATAAGGTTTGATGTAGGCTGGCAGTATATGAACCCTTGTCTTCAATACGATGGCGGCCATACGTATAAACACCTTGATGCCGGAAATAAAATTACCGATTTTATTGAACAAGTGGCAAGAGAAGTTAAAGGCAATGATTTTGACCAGAAAAAACTGATGTATGAGTGTGATGCAGGATATTACGATTTCCCGATACAGGAAAAACACATCCAAGACAAGCTTCACCACCTAAAAGGCCTTGCAATACTTTCAACAGAAGATGAAAAGAATGATGACAGAAACATAGGCTGGGGAAACACAGCATATATCAGAGAAAACCTAAACCTTGGAAATGACGATGTAATTGTCGGTACAAACAACCACGACAAAGAAGGGGTTGTAAATTGTGCCAAAAACAGGCAAAAATCTAATGAACATGTTGGGGCTCTTATGCGCGTATTCAGGCTAAGACCTGAAGATGGCAGAGGTGATGGGTGGAGAGACCTTAAAGATGACAACAATCTTTTAAGCCATATCCAAAAATACAGCCGCGCAAGGTTTGCAGAAATCAAAACGATGAAAAACACGTTTATCCAATTCTTTGATATGCTTGGCCGCACGGAAAAAACAGACTATCACACGGGCGGAAAAGGCGATAACAGCCATGTAGATTATAAACACAGGCTGGAGAGAAACTACGAAGAAAACTTCCACAGGGCATTACAAGACGGTGTTGGCTACAATGCGGCAGATGTTCACAAATTCCGTATGGAACATGACGGAACAAGGGAAAGACGCCCTGATTTATACGAAAAAGCGGCAAAGTATGCGGCATATTTACAGCACAAGGGCGGAATTTACACAAGAGAACAGGCTGACAATTCAGGCAGAGCAAACCTTACAATTGAAAATCTTTCATTGGACGAAATTCAAAAGCTGTAGGGTTGGTTGTTAAAACAAAGGTTGTTCCTCTTTGTCGATTTTTTCCAGCTTAAATGTATATCCTAAAATTTTATATATTAAAAGCATTTCCTTATATCGAATTGTTTCATTTGAAATTATTTGCGATAGTTTTTTGTTCGTATATTTTTTACCGGAAATTTTTGTCATCTCTTCTGCAAGTCGAACATAATTCCAGCCGTTGCTTTGAACTAAACCTTTAATTGCATCTTTTAAACTCATACAGTCATATTGACATATAATTTCACATATTATATTATTCTTCTTATTATTTAAGATTATTCTTATATATTAGGAAATAAAGAGGCTGAAATGAACAAAAGCAGTGCAAAATTAAAAAAACTTATAAAAGAAATTTTCGATTTATCATTTATGCTGCAAGAATTTTGCAAAAACAACATCGATACTCAAAAAACAGAAAGTTTATATACACTAATAAAAATTCTTCACCAAAAAATTGACGGGCTGAATTTTGAATTTTTAAAAACAAATGATGAGTAAAATTGTACAAACTCAAATTTCAACAACAAATTTAAAATCCATGCCCGATTTGGCATGGAATTTTAATAATCTTTACATTTCTTAACCAAACAAAGGCAAAATTAAAATCATGGAAACATGCACTCCTCATGGGTTTTGCATGTACTAAATCATGGAAAGCCATGTGTAAAGAATACTTTAGGGGGGTCAAAACCCCAATATACAGGCTATATAAGCCGTTTGCTTATTGTTACATGATGTTAATAATTGGCTGAAATACACTTGTATCCTGGCTCTTAAAAGTTATAATAGTATTAAATTCAGTTAGGGCAAGCCTTTTCATTACTTAAAGGCTTATGAATTAGGGTAGTGCTTTTATAAAATCAGGAGAAAATCAAGTGCTCAAAAGTAGGGATATGGGTCGCGCAGTTGCTGTCAGAAGATGGACCACAACAGCAATGGAATGCTATAAAAGAGGATGTAATTGCGAAGGGTGCTTCTATACAGACTTTTTTGGCAAATCATCACAAAAATGCCAGATGAAAGCCTCTGTATTAGAACTCGTTAGAGTATTAGGCAAACCTGATATCGAAATGCAGCAGATTTTAAACGATTAATCACGCAAATTTCAGGCCTAAAAAGGGTTTTAAGCTTTAATAGGGTGACTTTGAAAATTAATCAAATTTAAAGCCAAAGGGCAATAGCTCTGAAAGTTCATGTATCAAAGGTTCTGTGCCATCATCTTCCAAAACAACCTCAATATCAGCTGAATGCATATTGCTAAATTCATTCAGCCATTGAAGACACGCCCCGCAAGGAAGGCAACGCTTTTGGTTTGGGCTAAACACAGCAATTGCAAGTAATTTGCTCTTTTCACCATCACAAAGGGCCGTTGAAAGCGCATTTCTTTCAGCACAAAGCCCAAGGCCATAGCTCACATTTTCAATGTTTGAGCCCAAATAAACTTTGCCGCTTTCAAAAATACACGCCGCCCCCACAGAAAATTTTGAATAGGGAGAATAGCTGTTTTTGCTTGCCTCTTTTGCTTTTTCTAAAAGTTCAACCGCACTAATCATGCCTGCAAATTTTTTAGTTTCTTCCATTTCTTTTTTCCGTTTCTTTTTAACTTATGAATATATTGAGTTTTGCCCAAAATATGCATTATGAATTTTTTCATGGCCTATAGTAGTATTATCGCCATGACCTGTAAAAACTTTAATATTATCTTCAAGTTTAAATAATTTTTCTTTTATTGAATGTTCAATTTCTTTGAAATTCCCTGTGGGAAGGTCGCATCGGCCAATTTCTTCCAAAAACAAAGTATCCCCCACAAAAAGATTGTCCCCAATCAAATAGCAAAGCCCGCCTTTTGAGTGCCCCGGGGTTGAAATTACTTTGATTTTTTCGCCCGCAAAATCCACCGTAAAGGATTCATTAATAAATTCATCAATTTCTATGGCTTCAACCCTTCTGTGGCCGAATAAATCGCATTGCATAGTAAGGTTTTCATATAAAACCTCATCATCCTTTGACATTAAAACTTTAACGGAGGGGAATTTTTCCTTAAAGCCTTTAAGGCCGCCCACATGGTCAAAATGTGCATGTGTTATAAAAATATATTTTAAATTCAAACCCTCTTTTTCAATAAAATCAAAAATTGCTTCATTTGAGCCGGCACAATCAAAAAGCACAGCCTCTTTTGTATCACTGTCATATACAAGATAATTATTCGCCGCAAACTCTTGTGGGATAAACTTTTTTACAATCATTTTAAATCCTCAATACATTAAAGCCATAAAAAGGAGACGGGTATTTTAAGACAAACACGCCTTCTGAAGCCCTTTTAAAGCTCATTTTTAATCTTTTTTAAGACTCCTTATTTTAGTTCCAATATTTTAACATATTCAAATACTTTAAAAAAGAGTTCTCAGGCTTTTTTGCACCGTATGCACGAGATAAAAGTTTTAAAATATCATCATCGGTTAAATCAAAATGCAATTTGAGCTCGTTTAAATATTTATTCAAATGTTTAAGCACAGCTTCAATTTTTGCATTGTTCTCAGCTGTTTTTTGGCTAAAACGCTCCCTAAAGGGCGCCTTAAAA